>NZ_CAXRDQ010000010.1:0-13250 GCF_964229365.1 Abyssibacter sp.
GCTACGCGGCCTCAAACAGCCGGCCCGCTTATTCCGCCGGCGTCTGCGCGTCTCGGCTGAGCAGAAGGCACGGAAAACCCGCTTTGCTTGAAGTGTGGGGTTTTAGGTCCCGCTTGAACTTGGCCGAGCATCGCAGCAGACGGTGGATCAGTCGGCGCGCAGCGCCGAGCGAGGCAGGGATGCCGAAGCCGTTGCAGTCGGGCCCGGGCGGCCCGGCGGCCACGCCCACCGGCTGTGAGAAGCGCAGGGCACCAGCCGCCGCAGGCGGCTGGCCACGTTCTCGGGCGCACTTTCTTGTCGCCTCTTTTCTTTGTGCGAGCAAAGAAAAGGGGCTCGCCCGGCGGGGCGCAACCCGCCAGTTGAGACCCTGCTAGCAACAAAAAAGCCCGAACAGGCTCACCGCCTGTCCGGGCTCGATGCATTCGACCGATTGGTCTACCGTCGCGCCAGCCGCTTCACATTCGCTGGTGTGAAATGGTCGTTGTCAAAATTCCGCTCCCGCGCCTCGTCTTCCTCGTTGTTCATCGAGAATGCGAGATAACGGCTGTTGAGAATGTCATAGGCGACTTCGATGGCCGGGGCCGAGAAGCCCTGCGCCTCGCCGAACTGTTCACTCACGCCGTAGGACGGCAGCGTGTGCTGTTCGTGTACACGCCAGAGTTGGCCGCGCTTGTCGTAGATGTCCTGGTGAACAACGGTCCAGGTGTCTTCATCCACGTAGAAGATGCGCTTGTCGTAGATGTGGCTTGTGCCGTCGCGCACGTTCGCTTCCACAACCCAGACGCGGTGCTTCTCGTAGCGAGTCAGGTCCTGGTTGATGTGACCGCGGCCCAGGACGTCCTCGTACTCGTACTCGTCGTCGTGAATCTTGTAGGCGTTGTACGGGATGATCATTTCGCGTTTGCCGATCAGCTTCCAGGTGTAGCGATCCATCGCGCCGTTGTAGCTGTCGAGCTGATCGTTGGTCCGCAGCCCGTCAGAGCCGGTGCCTGGGTTGTCGTAGCCGACATTCGGCGCACGCCGCAAACGCCGCTGACCTGGGTTGTACAGCCAGGCCCGCCGTGGTTCCTTGACCTGGTCCATGGTTTCGTGGACGAGCAGGAATGTTCCGGCCAGGCGTGCCGGGTCTCGGATCTCCTGCATGAAGTAGATCAGCACGTTCTTGAGCGAATCCGGTGTCGCTTCCTTCAGGCTGTAGTTGAACTTGAAGTCCTCGTGCAGCTTCACCAGGTTGTATGCGCCGGAGGACGTGACCGCGGCCTGGACGTTCCAGCGGCTGCCGGACATTCCACGGAAACGCGTCTTGTGGTTCCAGATCACCTCGCGGCCAGATTGCGGGATAGGGAACGGGATGCCGATGATGGCGTCGATTAGCGCTTCGCCGTTGGCGCCCAGTGAGGCGCGGGTGGCGTTCTCGAATGTGGCTTCATAGACGAAGTCAGGCGCGCCATTGCGACGGCGTGTCGCGTACAGGGGCATTTTGAAGTCGTCGAATTTCTTGAATAGCGCCAGCTGGCCGGGCGACAGCTGGTCGCGGTACTTCGACAGGTTGGCGCTGGTGATTTCGGCGATCGGCTCATCGTCCGGCCAAGGGTTGTAGAGCCGTGTGCCGAAACCGTCGTATCTGTCTGGCGCTTCGCTGCTGGGCAGACCACCACCCCAGGCAGGAATGGAGCCGTCGGCGTTACCGGCTTTTTCGGCGCCTAGCGGCGTCAGATCACCGCCGTCCTTGAGCCGGGCGGCCTCATCGGACGATACCTTTGCGGTGACGCTGAGTGGTACGAGCAATGCGAGCGCGCAGGCCCGCTGAAGAGTGCTTGGCATGTGTGTCTCCTCTCGCGACCCGTCGGGTCACGGGTTTGTCCCCAGTTAGATTTTGATTGTGTACGGTGGAGTGTGTCAGCGAACGCAGGCATTCGCCACCGTTGTTTCGGCGAGCCGGGATACCGTCCCGGCTCGCATTCGTCTTGCTAGAACCAGACGACCTTGTCGTCGTGGCCGAGCATGGCTTCGACTTGATCCCGGTAGCGGTCTTCTAGCTGCGGCCGCTTGATCTTCATGGTCGGTGTGATGAGGCCATCTTCGACACTCCATTCCTCGCGGGTGAGGAACAGCTTGGACACACGTTCGTGTGGCTCGAGTGTCTTGTTCAGTGTCTCGACCTTGCCGGCGAGACGCTTTGCGATGTCTGCATCAGGGTCTTCGCTGTCAATTCTGACGATGCCCACGGGCAGTTTCATGCCGCTGCCGATCAGGCAGATCTGGTCGATCGCCCCGTCGGTGGCAAGCTTGTCTTCGATCGGCGCAGGATCGACGTACTTGCCCTTGGATGTCTTGAACGCATCCTTGATACGGCCGGTGATGTACAGGAAGCCGTCCTTGTCGATACGGCCCTTGTCGCCGGTGTGCAGCCAGCCGTCAGTCATCGTTTCGGCGGTTTTTTCTTCGTTCTTGTAGTAGCCGAGCATGGTCGCCGCCGAACGTGCCAATACCTCTTCGGTTTGGTCGTCGATCTTGATCTCGACGCCCGGCATCGGCCGGCCGACCGAGCCGATGCGGTTCTCCGCTGGTGTATTGGTCGTGCAATACGCGGAGTTCTCGCTCATGCCGTAGCCCTGGCAAATGGTCACGCCCAGCTTGGCGAACCAGCTGATCATGGCTTCCGGCATTGGTGCCGCCCCGGAGACAACCATTCGCGCGTTCTGAAGCCCCAGCCCCGAGATCACCTTTTTGCGGATCAATCCGGAGAGAATCGGGATGCGCAGCAGGCGATCCATTTTCTTCTGTGGCAGCTTTTCGAGAATGCCGGACTGGATACGCCCGTAGACCACCGGCACGCCATAAAAACGGGTGGGGGCGACCTCGGCGAGCTGAGAAGCCAGCTTGTCCAGCGACTCCATGAAGGAGATTTCCGCACCGACGTAAAGACTGCAGAGTTCCACAACACCGCGCTCGAAAATATGCGCAAGCGGCAGGTAGGAGAAGAAGCGTTCGTCGTCACGGAACTCGAGTCGATTGATGACGCCGCCCATGGTCTCCCGCGCCGAGCGCGTGCTGAGCATGACGCCCTTGGGGTTGCCCGTCGTGCCCGATGTGTAAATCATCGTATGCACGCTGTCCGGGTCGTTCGGCTCCCAGTCCTGCAAGGGTGCGTGTTCTTTGATCAGCGCGTCCCAGCCATGATCGGTCTCCGGCACTTCCGGATACGGCAGGCCGATGGTCTTGACCGACTCCGGAATGCCTTCGGCGAGTTGCGGCGCATCCATCAACGGACCGAAAAACAGGAATTTGGTTTCGCTGTGTTCCAGCACGTACCGGGTGGTTTCGGCCGCCTGGTTCGGGTAGATGCCGACGGAGATGCCGCCCGCCATGCCCACGGCAAGATCCGCCATCACCCAGTGGGCGGTGTTCTTGCCGGTTAGCGCAACCGTTTCGCCTGGCTTCAGGCCCAACGCCTGCAGCGCTGCCGCCATGCGGCGAACCTGATCGGCGACTTCAGCCCAGGTGTATTCGCGCCATACGCTGTTGATCGGCTGGCGCAGATAAATTGATTTGGGACGTGTCTCCGCCCAGTGGAACAGCATCGCGACCGGGTCGCGATCATGTTGCACCGGTGCACTGGGCGCGGATACGTAATTATTCTTTATGGTCAAAGACTGACCCATGCGTCCCCCTTCTAACGTCGTTGTCGGTTGGTATGGTGGTACCGGCCAGTCCGGCCGCTTCGACTTGGCGGATCCGGAATCGCGGGCTCGGCGGCGTGCTCGCGATCACGACGAAAGCCGAGGTCGGTGAGACGCCCGGTTTCCGAATGTACGATGTGGTACCCGTAGTGGGGCCATAGCGTAGAACGCTTTGCCCGATTGCGCCAATGGCCGGGCGGCGGGGCGCACCTTCCGCGGTGACGGGTCGTCTGGAGTGCCCCGCCCGTGAGTGTCCGATTGGCCAGACCGCGTGCCGGTCTGCTCCGGCCAGGCCAATGGCCGCGGGGGGGTATTTTCGTTATCGTGCGCCGCAACATGCAGGATGGCCTGCAAATGGAATCGATGAGAGGCCGCGCGTCGCGCGCCCGTCGGTCCGCCCCATACTTTTCTTCGAATCCGATGGAGTGATCAATGAGTGATTACCTCGTGAAGCTGGCCAGCCAGCCCACACTTCGCAATGTCATCAAATCCGTGGGCCTGCCCACGCCGGTCGGGTTGAGCCGTGGCGGCAAGCAGTACGCAGACCAGCCGCTGGCAGGACTGCAGGTCCTGGTCGGTACCGTTACCGATGGGGTTGTTGCCAAGGCGGTCAGGGCTGACCTGGACGCGGCCGGTGCGACGCTGGCTGCCCAGGCCGCCGATGGCGCCAAGTACAATGGATTGGTGCTCGATGCGACCGACATGGAGGGCATCGATGGGCTCAAGCATCTGTATAGCTTCTTCCATCCGGTCATGCGTCAGATCGCGCCCAACGGTCGTGTCGTCGTGCTGGCGAGCGAGCCTGCCGAAGGCGCGACTCCCCAGGCCGTGGCCACGGCCCGCGCCACCGAAGGTTTCGTGCGCTCGGTCGGTAAGGAAATCGGCAAGCGTGGCGCCACGGCAAACCTGATTCACGTGGCCAAGGGCGCTGAAGACCGTCTGGCGGCACCGTTGCGGTTCTTCCTCAGCGGTCATTCGGCTTACGTCGATGCCCAGCCGGTGCATGTGAGCGCCGTGGTGAGCGCTCCGTCCTCCGTGCCGCTATCGGGCGTGCTGAAGGGCAAGGTCGCGCTGGTGACCGGCGGCGCACGCGGCATCGGTGCCGCCACTGCCGAGCGTCTGGCGGCCGAAGGGGCTCATGTGGTTTGTCTCGATATCCCGGCCGATGAAGAAACGCTCAACACCACGGTCGCCAAGATCGGCGGTGCGGCATTGCCGATGGACATCACCGATCCCGACGCTCCGCAGAAGATCGCGACCTACTTCAAGGAGCAGCATGGCGGCGTGGATATTGTGGTCCACAACGCGGGTGTCACGCGTGACAAGACGCTGGCGAATATGAAAGAGCACCTGTGGGACATGGTGCTGTCGATTAACCTCGGCGCCATTCTGGCAATCGATGAGGTGCTGCTCGGTGACAAGATCATCAATGACGGCGGGCGCATTGTCTGCCTGTCCTCGATCGGGGGCATCGCCGGCAACATGGGCCAGACGAACTACGGCGCGACCAAGGCCGGATTGATTGGTTATGTCGCCGCGCAGTCGGGCGAGCAGGCGGGTCGCGGTATCACGGTGAATGCCGTGGCGCCCGGTTTCATTGAAACGCGGATGACGGCCGAAATGCCGTTCATGATCCGTGAGGCAGGCCGCCGGATGAATTCGTTGTCGCAGGGCGGTCAGCCCGAAGATGTTGCGGAGTTGATTAAGTTCCTGACCACGCCCGGTGCCGTGGGCATCACCGGTCAGACCATCCGCGTCTGCGGCCAAAGCCTCATCGGAGCCTGATCATGGCTGCTGCAAATCTACAGTACGACGCGCCGCCCTCCGTTTGGGTGAGCTTCGCCAAGGCTGCCAAGCCCGGTGCCGTGCGGTTGCGCAGCGGACAGGACATTCCTCGCCTGGAGGCGCATCTGGCGCCTGCGCCGGCCTCCACCCGCACGGTGAACAAGTACCGCAAGCTTTGCGGCTTCGACGCCAACGGCCTGCTGCCGGTCACCTTCCCGCATATCATGGCGGCGCCGTTGCACATGGCGGTGCTCACGCATGACGCCTTCCCGCTGAAACTGCTGGGCGCAGTGCACATGCGCAATGCCGTCCACCAGTATCGCGCATTGCATGAGAACGAGCCGCTCGCCGTTCATGTGGCTGTCGAAGGTCATCGCCCGGTGGACAAGGGGCTGGAGTTCGATCTGCAAACGCGGATTCTCGACACCGATGAGCAATGCGTCTGGGAGAGCACCAGCACCAACCTGATCCGCGATCCGGCCAAGAAATCGGGCGGCGGCAGCAAGGGCTGGGAACCCCCCGCCTGGGATGATTTTGCCGTGGTTGACCAGTGGAAGGCACCCGGCAATATCGGGCGCCGCTACGGCGTGGTGGCCGGCGACGTGAACCCCATCCACATGCACCCGCTGGCCGCGAAGCTGTTCGGGTTCAAGCGGGCGATCGCCCACGGCATGTGGTCGTTCGCAAGCTGTGTCGCGCGCAGCGGCGGTGAAGCGATCGAGGGCGCCTGTTCGTTGGACGTGTCTTTCAAGCGTCCGTTGTTCCTGCCTGGCACGCCCGAGCTACTGAGCCGGACGGTCGGTTCCGAGCAGACGTATCTGCTCACCAACCCTCAGCGCTCCACGCTTTATCTGGAAGGGACGATCCAGCCCGCAGGTTGATCAGGGTGCTGCGTCGCTACGCCCGAGAGGGGGTGGCGACCGCCGATTCGTGCTGGGTACGCTGCAGGAAACGGAGAATGTCGGGCATTAGTCGCGTGGGCCGGGTGCGCAGTTCAAATGGCGATCTGGCCACGATGAATTCGGCATTGGGCAATTCTTGCGACAGTGCGCGTGCATCCTTCAGGTTGTGCAGCCAATCACCTGCGTGGCCGATCACCAACGTCGGCGCGGCCAGTCGCAGTCGCTCGCGCAGCGGCGGGACAACCGGGCCGACCAGGACGCCGTGAATGATCGCGGCCATCGTGTCAGGGTCCTGGGACACCGTGTTCAGCACGCTTTGCCAGATCCCTTGACGGGGCGTGGGGAGGCGACGCAGCATCCGGGACCAGGCGCGCCACGGCTTGGCCCCGTAACGGACGCCGACCATCAGCGGCACCAGCATCAATGCGGCCGCCGGCGCGGCCCGCTCCATGACCGGCATCTCCAGAAACAGTCCACTGATCCGCTCTGGTGCGCGAACCGCTGCGTGCAAGGCGGTGATCGCACCCAAGGACACGCCGCCGACCACGGCGTGTGACCAGCCAAGCTGGTCCAGCAGGGCAATCGCCTGCTCGCCGAAAGCATCAATGCGCAATTCCTGTGCGCGGCCGGGCTTTTCGCTGCGTCCGTGTCCCAGCAAGTCGAGCAGGGCGACGCGATAACCCGCTTCTGCCAAGGCCGACGCCAGATCCCGGTTCAGCAGGGAATCAATCAGAATGCCGTGCATTAGCAGCACCGGCGCGCCGTCTTTCGGCCCGATTAATTCGTAGGCCAAGCGGCGCCCGTCATGGATGAAGGCGCCACAGTCATAAAGTGCAGTCATTTCAATGATTCTAGCCGCGCTGGGCTGACACCGCCCCGTCGGCGACGGGCTCCGATGGGGCGGTCACGATCAGTCGGTCTGGGGCCGGCGCATGGTGAATCGGGCGATGGCGGGTAGCAGGAGAATCGCGCCGAACATGTTCGCGGTGAACATGAAGACCAGCAATATGCCCATGTCGGCCTGGAACTGCAGGGCCGAAAACAGCCAAGTCGCGACCGACAGGCCGAGCGCAATTCCCGTGAACACCACCGCCTTGCCGGTTTTCCCCAGGGTTTCGTAGAGCGCCTGTTCGATGGGCTTCCCATTCTTCACACCATCTTCCAGCGTGGCGTAGATGTAGATGCCGTAGTCGACTCCGATGCCGACGGCCAACGCGACCACGGGCAGGGTCGCGACTTTCAGGCCGATTCCCAAATAGGCCATGACGCCGTAGGCCATCATCGAGACCAGCGACAGCGGCAGGACGATGGACAGCACCGAGGAGAGGTTGCGGAACGATAGCCAGATGAATCCGATGACCACCACGTAGACCCAGAACACCACCATCAGCTCCTGGTCCTCGACCACCTCATTGGTTGCCGCCATCACCCCGACATTGCCGGTGGCGAGCCGGAAGCTCACGCGGTCGGTGTCAGCGGTTTCCTCCTCGTATTGCTTCACCGCATCGACGATGCGGGTGATGGTCTCGGCGCGGTGATCCTCGGTGAAGATGAAGACAGCCATGGCGGAGCAATCGCCGTTGAGCAGGCCGGAGGTGGTTGGCACCAACGCGGTCGACTGCGCCAGCGAATACTGATTGCGGGGCAGTACTTCGGCGGATAGTCGCGCCTCGTTCAGGCCCCGGTAGACCATCTTGGCGTAGTCGAGCACCGACAACGTAGAGGCGACGCCTTCGATGTTATCCATTCGCCAGGCAAAGCGATCGATCTCCTCGACGACGCGAAAATCCACGCAGCCGTCGGCCTCGGTTTCGGCGATGACCTTGAGAATGTCGATGCCGATGGAAAAGTTGTGGCCGATGGCGCGGGCATCCTGATTGAAGCGGGAGTCCGGCCGGAGTTCGGGCGTACCTTCGAGGGCGTCGCCGACCTGGAGCTTGGGGTACATGTAAAAGGCCCAGCCCAGCAGCAGCACGGCGATGCCGATGGCGCAAAGCGCGGGGATCGGACGGGTGATCTTCGCCACGAACTTCCAGGTGGGGGCCAGCAGATTTTCTCGGACCTGCTGTTTGCGCTCAAAGGCTTCCAGATCGCCGATGCGCATATAGGTCAGCCAGGCTGGCATCAGAATCTTGTTGGTGATGATGATGGCTGCCACGCCGAACGCGGCATTGGCGCTCATCTCCTGGATGATCTGGATGTTGATCAGCGCGATCGTCGCAAAACCGGCCACATCCGTGATCAGGGCCACGGTGCCGGGAATGGCGAGCCTGCGGAAGGTTTCCAGCGAGGCATCGAAGCTGCTGCGCCCGGCGCCGACCTCGCCGACCCAGGCGTTGACGTACTGCACGCCATGCGACACGGAAACGGCGAGCACCAGGAACGGCACGAGGATCGCAAACGGGTCCAGGCCCAGGCCGAACAGCGACAACAGGCCGAATTCCCAGATGACCGCGACCACCGAGCAACCCATCGGCAGGAAGGCCATCTTCAGCGAGCCGGTGTAAAGCCACAGGAGCAGGGAGGTCATCAACAGCGCGAGGCCAAAGAAACCCACGACCTCCAGGGTGGCATCGGTGATGTCGCCGACGACCTTGGCGAAGCCGACGATGTGCACCTTGATGTTCGGGTTGTACTCCGGATTGTCCATCGCGACGATCTGCAGATCGCGGTTGTCGAACGTGGCGGTCTGGGTCTCGCCGGATGTCTGCGGCAGGGTGACGGTTTGCTCGCCGAACCAACGGACCAGCTTGCCCGGTTCCTGGTAGGTGCGACCAACCACGGTCCCGGCCTCCATGTCGCCACTGGCCTGCTTGAGCTTGAACTCCCAGACCGTCGGGCTTTCGATGCGCCCGCGAATGGTTTCCAGCAGGTGTGCGACATGGGTGTAATCGACCTGCTCGCCGGTCTGCGGATCGACTTCCAGCAGTTCCGAGACGACCAGCGCGCCCTTTTCATCTTCCGACACCAGGCGGCCAATGACCTGGGCTTTGCCGACGTTGGATTTGATGGTGCGGAACATCGGTTCCGACGGCGCATAGTCCGACGGAATCACGTCGCCGCCTTCGAAGCCCTGCTCGGTGATCTCGACGAAGCGCACGTTCGGGGTGAACAGGCTCATCACCCGGGGCCTGTCGATGTTGGGCAGGAAGAAGACGTCGTCGGTGACCTGCTTAAGCGTCGACAGGAACTTTTCGTTGTAGATCTCGCCGTCGGCTTGCATCAGGGCGACGAGCACCAGATTGGCGCCACCGAATTCGCTGTAGTACTCCTGGAACGCGCCCATGTAGGGGTGTTCCATCGGAATGGTCTTTTCGTAGCCCGCATCGGGCTGGATCTTGGCAGCGTGGTAGCCGAAGAACAGCGTCAGGGCGACGAGGACGAACAGGGTGATCGCCGGGCGACCAAACACCACCGGTTCGACGACGTTGAGAATGGCCCGTGCGACGGGCGAATTGGTGAGCGAAGAGCCTTCCGAGGCCATGGGTTCGTCTCCCTGTGGATGCGGGTGATGCACCGTCTAGTTAGTGTCGTGGCTCCCCGAGCCGCGTCGTGCTTGTTCTTTTTAAGTGCTGCCTGCGGGCGATCAGTGCCACTCGACGCCCTGGCGGCCAACGGTCAACAGTGCGCCGTCAACCGGAAGCACCCCGGCCAGTGTGTCGCCATTCGGGTTTCTCTGGACCGTCCAGGCCGCGTTTTGCGGATCACCTGTCATGATCAGCCCAGCATTGCCCACCAACGTGATGGACCCGTCCGGCATGGTTGTGGCGCCGAAGAACGACTCGTTGGTCGGAGTCTCCAGCCGCTCCCAACCCATGGCACGAATCGCTTCGGATTCTTCGACATTGGCCGCCATGAAGGGGTCGTAGTCCATTGGGCTCTGGGTCTCGACACTCGCGACGTCAGGGATCTTGTACAGCCGCCCGCGCATGCCGTAGACCACGGCGCCACCCTGACCATCGGGGATCGCGCCGAAGAACGAACCGGTATAGGGCGAGACCAGCATCTCCCAGGTTTCACCGCCGTCGGCGGAGCGGGCCGCCAGCCCCTTTTCGCCGACGACGAGCAGCAACGTCTCCGAGACCCGCACGATCTGGCTGTTGTGAAAGCCGAGAAACTCGATGTCGGATTCGACCCGATTCCATTGCTCGCCACCATCGGTCGTCTTCAGCATCAGCCCGTAGCTGCCGACAGCGAATCCGGTCTGTTCGTCATCGAACATCAGGTCGTAAACAATGGCCGGCCGGCGCGCTTCGCCATCGAAATGCTGCAACGACCATTGTTCACCGCCATCGGTGGATTTGAGAATGGCACCATCGTGGCCACCGATGTAACCGACCTGCTGGGTGGGAAAATCCAGCGTCACCAGCATCGAACGCACCGGGCTGGCGACCTGCTCCCATTGCTTGCCGTCGTCGGAGCGCAGGATATGGCCGCGCATGCCGACGGCCAGATAGCCGTTGTTGGCTTGGGTCAGCCCGACCAGAATGCGCTGCGCGGCGAGCGGCATCGCCTCCGCCGGCTTCATCCGTGGGTCGTTCGTCGTCTCGGCTTCAGAAGCCTGCGCCACGTTGAACGTGGCGAGGCAACTGATCAGCACGGACGCAGTCAGTCCGCGCAGCATCATTAACGGCGGCCCGCGACGCGAGCCAGTCCTTGAGGCAGGAACATGCGGTCTTCGTAGCTCACATCGAAGTCGGAGATCTGATCTTCGTTGGTCATCGCGGTAGCGAAATAGCGACCGGTCTGCAGATCGTAGATCAGTTCCGGCGAACCCGATGTGGTGGGCACGAACGGGAAGGTCGTCAGATGCGCTTCCTGAAGCTTCCAGAGCTGGTCGCGGTTGTCGTAGCAATCGACCACGGCGATGGAAAAGGAGTCTTCATCGACATAGAAGGTGCGCTTCTTGAACTGATGTCGCTGGCCGTCCCGCAGTGTGGCTTCCACCACCCAGACGCGATGCAACTCATAGCGGGCGTAGTCCTGATTGATATGCCCCTTGCCCAGAATATCGTCGTACTTGAGCAGCGGGCTGTTCATCTGGCCGGAGTTGTACGGAATGTACATTTCCTTCTTGCCGAGCAGCTTCCAGGTGTAGCGGTCGAGCGCGCCGTTGAACACGTCAATCTGATCGTTGAACTGCTCGCCATCGGAGCCCAGTGAAGGGTTGTCGTAACCCACGTTCGGCGCGCGGCGCGTGCGGCCGATGCCCGGATCGTAAAGCCAGGCGTTGCGGCCACCGGAGGATTGGTCGGCGGTTTCATGCACCAGCGTAACCTGGCCGGCGACGCGTGGCGGCGAAACGACTTCCTGCAGGTAGTAGGCGATCAGTTTGTTGGAATCATCACTCTGGTCGTTGAGGTTCGCGTACTTGAACTTCACGTCCTCGACGAGCTTCGAGATCTTGAAGTCACCGTCCTGCGCGACGATGGCCTGGTTGTTGTAGCGCTTGACGGCGGAGCCGCGGAATTTGGTCTTGTGGTTCCAGATCACTTCCGCGCCCTGCTTGGGGATCGGGAAGGGAAAACCCAGCTTGGCATTCTTGACCGAGTCCGTGCCTTCCAGCGTGGCGCTGGTGGCATTGGCCTTGGTGGCTTCGTAGATTTCTTCCGGGAAGAAGGCCGTGCGTACGGTCGGGTAGACGATCATCTTGTAGTCGTCATACAGCTCGAACATTTTCTGATGGCCGACCGTGAGCTTGCTCGCATGCTGCTTGTAGTTTGCCTTGGTAATCGTCAGCGTCGATTCCAGCGGGTTCTTGTCAAACTTGTCGGCGTTGCGCTCGATTTCGTCAAAGACCAGATCCTCGATCTTTTTCGGGTCTTTCTTGCGCCATTGTTCCAGTTCGTCGCGGCTGAGATCCTGGACCTCTTGCGAGAACAGTTCCTGACCAATCCAGGCGGGGATCGTGCCGGCTTCGTTTCCGGCGCTAATAGCGCCGATCGGGGTCAACTCGTTACCGAGTTTTGCGGCCTCGTCGGCGCTAACGCCGGCCAGAACGGGTAAAGAGACCGCGGCTGCGGTCAGAGCAGTCAATCGGCGCATGGCTCCTCCATGTGACTTGGTGACGGCATGCTACGGATGGCACGCCAAATTCAGCATAACAGCGATCACTGTAAACGTTATGGCGTGAGTGACCAACACGCCGGTCTGGCTCGGTCAAGCCGCAGGGGCAGGTGATTTTCCGCGTTGCCGCATGCGTTGCCGGTACTGGATCGGGGTTTCGTCCCGCCAGCGTCGGAAGGCTCGGTAAAACGTGCTGGGTTCCGAGAATCCGGTCAGGTAGACAATCTCGTCGATGGATTGGTTCGTGCGATAGAGCAGCCGGCAGGCCAGCCGCTCCCGGTAGCGGTCCAGCTCCTTGTTGAAGCTCGTGTCTGCGGCGGCGAGCCGACTGCGCAGTTCGCGCTGGGGCACATGCAGACGCTCGGCCACCTGGGCAAGGCTGGGCGTGCCGCGCTCCAGCTCGCGAGCAATGGCGCGGCGCGCGGCGATCACGAAGTCGGTGGCGTCAAGTTCCTTGAGGCGATCCTCGGCGACCCGCTCATGCAGCTCCACCAGGCGCGGCTCGGCGTGGGGAGAGGGTCGATCGAGCACGGCGACATCGAAACGAATGCAATTGTGCGGGCTGTCGTAAGCCAGGTCACATTGCAGATACTGCTCCGCTTCGGCGGAGGACTCCGGCGCCGGGGCGGCGAAATCGATCCGCCGCGGGGTGAAGCTGCCGTCGGTCACGCTGCGAAAGAATCCGATGATGCCCTGGCTCAGGCATTCGTAGAGATGGCGATTGGCATTCACGGCGGGCAACGCGGAATCGATGGTCAGAATCGCGGTTTCACCGTCCAGGGAGAGACTTCCCATTGCGGCGCCGGACAGCAGC
>NZ_CAXRDQ010000011.1:0-13059 GCF_964229365.1 Abyssibacter sp.
GTTGGTTAGAATACCGGCCTGTCACGCCGGGGGTCGCGGGTTCGAGTCCCGTCCGCTCCGCCATTTTCGAACCGGCGCCTCAGGGCGCCGTTTCTTTATCGGCCTTCGCTATGCTGCAGTCTATCCGTGAGTCCACGTCCGGGCCTTTTGCCTGGATTGTCGTCGCGATCATTGTTGTTCCGTTTGCGTTCTTCGGCATCGAAACCTTCCGGTCAGGCGGTGGTGACGGCACGGTTGCCAAGGTCGGTGACGAGAAGATCACTCAACGGCAGCTACAGGCCGGTTACGAGCAGCGATACCAGCGGCTGCAATCGATGATGGGTGAGAGTTTTGACCCGTCTATCATTCAGGGGCCGCAGTTTCGGCGCCAGGTGCTCGAGGAGATGATCCGCGAGCAGGTCGTGACGCAGTACGCCAAAGATAGTGGCCTGCGCGGGACCGATGACGCGGTGTTTGAATATCTCCGTGAGATACCCGCGTTCCAGGCGGATGGGGCATTTTCGCCGCAGGCTTACCGCGATACCTTGGCGGCCAATCAGCGCCAGCCCGATGCCTTCGAGGCGCAGGTGGCGGATTCGATTGCGATCGACCAGCTACAGAGGGGATTGATCGATTCCGCCTGGGTTGCGCCCGGTGAAATCGATCTCGCATACCGACTCGACCACCAACGCCGCCGCTTCGAGCTGGTCACGCTGACGCTGGATGACTACCGGGAGTCGGTGGATATCACCGATCAGGCCGTACGCGAACGCTACGACAACGAGCCCCAGCGATTCACCACTCCAGAGCAGATCAAGCTTGCGTATCTTGAGGTGAATCAGTCGCAGCTTGCGCCTGCGGATGAGCCCACCGAAGACATGCTGCGCGAGGTTTACGAGCAGCAGAAGGGTCGTTTCACCACAGCGGAAGCGCGCAAGGCGTCGCATATCCTGATCAAGACCGATGAGCGTTCCTCATCGGAAGCGAGATCACTCGCCGAGCAGGCGCGTGGCCGCATTGTCGATGATGGCGAAGCCTTCGGTGAGGTTGCGCGCGAGCTGTCCGAGGATGCCGGTTCCGCGGCCACAGGCGGTGACTTGGATTGGGTCGAGCGCGGGGTGATGGTGCCCGGGTTCGAGGATGCTTTGTTCGCGATGGACAAGGGCGCCGTGAGCGAGCCCGTGGAAACGGAATTCGGATGGCACCTGATCAAGGTTGAAGACATTCGTGCCGAGCAAACCAAGCCGTTTGATGACGAGACCGTGCAGCAGCGGATTCGCGAGATTCAGGCGCGCGATGCGGCCGGTGAACGCTTCCAGACGCTGACGGAAGAGCTTGAAACCTTGGCTTTTGAATCTGTGGATTCACTAGGGCCCGCCGCAGAGGCCACCGGGCTCCAGATCGAACAGACTGATTGGTTCGCCCGCAATGGCGGCGCTGGAATCGCGGCGAATCCGGACGTGCTCGACGCCGCGTTCTCGCAGCTGGTGCTGGAGCAGGGCGAGAACAGCCGCCTGATCGAGCTCGAGCCAGGCCGGGTGGTGGTTGTTCGCGTTGCCGAGCGGCAGCCGGAAGAGCAGAAGCCGTTCGACGACGTGCAAGCACAAATACGGGCGGAGCTGGTCGATGAGGCGGCGCGTGAGCAAGCGCTGGCCGCGGCCGACCGTTTGCTGACATCACTGAAAGACGTTGGGTCCATGCAGGCGGCGCTGGCCGCTCAGGACATGGACAAGGCCGTGGTCGACTCCGGCATGATCGAACGTTCCGATACTGAAGGACGGGAGGGCGCGCGTCTGGATCCTCGCGTGGTCCGCGCGGTTTTTGGTGAGGCGCGTCGCAGTGCCGGTTCGCCCGACGGTGCAGGTCAGTTAACCGGCGCGGGCGGTGACATCGTGGTCTATCAGCTCACGGCGGTGGAGAATCCCATCGTTCCCGAAGACGGTAGCGAGCGGGAAATCATTGCCAATCGGGCCTCTTCAGTTGCAGCGCGGCAGGAAATGGCCGCTTGGGAAGCGGCGATTCGTGCACAGACCAAGGTCCGTGTGAACGAAGACGTACTTGCCGAGCAGACCGAGCAGAGTACGCCGTACTGATCACGACCCGCCTGCAGGCGGGTCGCTAGACACGCCGGTTCGTCGCCGAACGAGATATAAAAAAGCCGACCTCAGTGCTTTCTGGGGCCGGCTTTTTACTGCGGCAGACTACGGAGCGACGACTTAGCCGATATCCGCGTTCGGCATACCCTGAATGTGGTAGCCGGCATCGACGTAGATAATCTCGCCGGTAATGCCGGACGCCAGATCACTGCACAGAAAGGCTGCGGTGTTGCCGACTTCCAGTGGTTCCACGTTGCGGCACAACGGGGAAGCCTGGGCGGTGGCATTGAGCATGTCGCGGAATCCTGAGATCCCCGCCGCGGCCAGGGTCTTGATGGGCCCGGCCGAGATGCCGTTGACTCGAATCGCCTTGGGTCCCAGTTCGGCGGCCATGTAGCGGACGGCGGATTCCAGGCTAGCCTTGGCGGGGCCCATGACGTTGTAGCCGGGTAGGGCGCGCTCGGCGCCCAGATAAGTCAGCGTCAGCATTGCGCCGCCTGATTCCGGCATCAGCGGATAAAAGGCCTTGCCCATGGCTGCAAAGCTGTACGCGCTAATGTCATGGGCGATCGAAAACCCTTCGCGCGTCACCGATTCCAGAAAGCCGCCCTTGAGCAACTCGCGTGGCGCAAAACCGATGGAGTGGATAACGATATCCACGCCGCCCCAATGGCTTTCAAGCGCCTTGGCGGCGTCGGCGATCTGTTCATCCGATGACACATCCAGCGGCAGGCACAGTTCCGCAGCATATTCCGACGCGGCTGCTTCGACGCGGCTTTTGAGCTTGTCGCCAGCGTAGGTCAGCGCGAGGCGGGCCCCCTGCGCATGCATCGCTTGGGCAATGCCCGACGCGATGGATCGGGGACTGGCGATTCCCGTGATCAAGGCACGCTTCCCTGCGAGAAATCCACTCATATGTCGGCTCCGGTAGCCGGCGCCGCTGGACTACGATGCATGGAATGCAGCAGGGCGCCTGGGTTCGTTGGTGGTCGGATGGCTCGGAATTAGCCCGGTTCGAAGAATAGCGGGTAATCCAAGGTGATCGGGGGCACCGACTTGGCGCCGAAATTCATGAGCCGAATCCGGTTGAGTATCTTGCTTTCGAGATCGGCGTCATCGAGCTGCGATTCGAGGATTTCCACGGCACTGACGGCGCCGCTAGGGGCGATCGTCAATCGCACGACAACCTTGCCGGACAGCGTCGGATTGCTGCGTCTTGCACGGTTGTAGATGCTGTAAAACGCGCCCTTGGTGCGATCGAACACGATTTGTATTTCGTCGATCGGACGTCCCTTGCCCGGCGCGCTGCCACCGGAACCGCGAGCGGGTGCGCCACCGCCGCCACCACCACCGGCTGCAGGTCCTTGCACGCGCGTGGTCTGGCGGGATTCGAGGCCGGTTCCGCCGCCATCGCGGGCAATCTGGCTGGTGTCGATGCCGGAACTGCCAGAGCTCGCGCTGGACAGTAGTTCGGAAGCTGAACTACCGGAGCCCGAACGGCGCGCTCCACCGGCTGCGGTCGGCGCCGCCGTGACCAGGGCTTGCGGGTTGGTCAGCGCCGCGGTTGATTCCTCGGTGCGCAGGTCAGCGAAAGCGTCGCGGATCTGTGAGATGCCGCTGGCTTCGGCGCGCTCACGCGCTTGCTCCACCTGCGTCTCACGTGTCGGCTCGGGGGCGGGCTCGGGCTGAGGTTGTTCCTGTTGGCGAGGCTGTTCCGGTTCGGGTTCCGGCTCAGGCTCGGCCTCTTCCGGCTCCTCGGCCGGCTCTTCCTCGGCAGCGGGTTCCGGGGCGGGCGTTTCCGCCTTGGGGCCGGGCGGGGCGCGCTGCAGCAACAGGCGGGCATAACGATCCGACAGTTCGTCACCCACGCCGTCTTCGTCGCCTGCTGTCCTTACGAACTGAATGGCGAGAGACAGGACCAGGAACACGACGAGTGTGATGGCGAGGATCCGATTGAATCGCCGATCCGTCTCGTCAACGCCCAGTGTCCAGGCAGAATGGAGGGCATAGCTCGCGGTCATGCGTCCGGTCCGGATTCGATTTCGGTCTTCTGAAGAATGGCCAGCGATATCGCGGCGTATTCGGCTTGCGTGCAGGCTTGCATGACCCGACGAATCACCTTGTAGGGAATGCTGCGGTCAGCCAGGACCGTGACTTCGCCGCGGCCTTGCGTTTCGGTGCCGTCGTCAAACTGCATGAGCTTGGTCGGGATGGACTCCAGCTTCATGCGCACGGCGTCGAGCTGCTCTGCATTCTCCGCGTCCGCGAGGGTCATCGCAGGTTCGCCGTTCACGAGAATATCGGTTCGCGTGATCATCACGCTCACGGTTTCGCCGGCCTTGGTGTCCTCAAAGGCCTCAGGCAACTGCAACTGCTTTGCGCTGGGCAGTGTTTCGACCGCAGATGAGTTCACCAGCAGGAAAAACACCAGGATGGTGAAGATGTCCATGAGCGAAATCATGTTCATCGAGGCAACGCGTCCTTTTTTCGCATTGCGCTCGCGCATGCGCTTGGCGCGGCGTGATTCCTTCATCCGTTGCTCTCGGTTGCGCGTGGCGGGGCATCGCCGATCGCGACATCAGGAAACAGGGGGGTGCGTTCGGATACGGACACGGTGTTTTCGTCCGGCAGTTTCATGCGCACGGCGTCCATCACCTGGATGAGCTGGTCGTAATCCACATCTGGCTCTAGCAAAACGGTCACGCTGGTTACCTCGGCCGGGATGCGCTCGCGCACCTTCACGACCAGGCTATTGACCGCCTGCAGATCAAATCCGGATTCAGTCAGCTCGAAGGATTGCAGCACGCTGCCGCTGACCACGACTTGGAGTTGGTCCGTGCGAACGATCACCGAGAGGCGTGGGGTGTCGTTCTCGGGCGGAACCGCGTCCGTGTCGGGGGCGGGGAGTGCGAGCTGCAGAACCGCAAGTCGCGAGAACACCGCCGTGATCAACAGAAACGGCACGAGAATGACCATCAGGTTCATGAAAGCCGTGATGTTCATTTCGGCCGGATCGCGTCGACGCATCCGGTGTAGCCGCGAGGTGATCATGCGGGTTCAGTGGTCCGGGTGGTGTTCAGGAACTTCACGCTGGCCATTTCAATGCTGTCTACGAGCGCCGTCGTGCGGGTTTGCAGGATGGCGTGTAGCAGAAGCAGCGGAATGGCAACAATCAGGCCGAAGGCTGTGGTGTTCATCGCCACGGAGATGCTGGCAGACAGCAGATCAGCCTTTTCCGCCGGGTTGACGTTGGCCACCGCGGTAAAGCCTGCGATCAGGCCCATGATGGTCCCCAGCAATCCGAGCAGGGTTGCCACGTTCGCGAGCACGGCCAGGTAGTGCGTCCGTTTTTCGAGCTGAGGCGTGACTTCCAGCAGACTTTCCTCCATGGACATTTCGACGTCCTGGCGGTTGGTGCTGGTTCGCAGGCGGCTGATGCCGTAGGCCAAAACTTGTCCTACGGCGGCGTCCGACTTGCTGGCGACCTCAAAGGCCCCGGCATAGTCGCCGTTCGATAACAGCGGCTGGAGCTTCTCCCAGAGTTTACGGTTACCGGATTCCGATCGTGTCAGATAAATGTATCGCTCGATCGCGATCGCCAAACCGATCGCGAGAATGATCACGATCGGGTACATGAACAGTCCGCCATTTTGGAAAAAGCGAACAATGGTGCCGAACACCTCCATACGATTGCCTCTCGTTTACTGCGTTAATGGTTGAGTCGTTATTCAGACGGGCGTCTGGCTGATTCCAGAGCCTGCCAGTACTGCATTTGACGGCGAAACGCCGGCGGGTCAATCGGCACAAGCGCTTCTTCCAGCAACTTGGCCGGTTTGTCGATGCCTTCCTCCGGGGGTGAGTTACGCCACGGCGTGATGTAAAGACCGATTGGTAGCTCCTGCTCACCACGAATCGTGGCGCCCTCCAGCTCGATGGGCTCTTCGGCCGGCTGTGCGGACGCCGCAGTCGCGGCGAACAAACCGAAGAGTACATGAGCTGAGACTTTGACAACGAATGCCCGGCGGCTCATTTCGTCCTCCGTTCCAGATCAGCAATCCAGATGCCAACTGTCTCATCAGGCTCTGCGATCATGTCCTGATATGCACGGTAGGCGTCCAGCGCCTTGCCCGGTTTGCGAAGGTACAAGTCGTAGAGAATGCCGAGGTTGCGTTGCGCATCCGTGAATGTTGCGTCCGCCGCCAGCGCCTTACGGTAGGCCTGTTCCGCAGCATCGAAGTTGCCGGCACGGCGTTCTAGCAGGCCTTGCAGATTATAGGCGGGGGCACTGCGGGGGTTGCGTTCGACCGCCTGACGAATCATGTCCAGCGCTTCATCGTCATCGCCACGTTCGGCCAGAATCCCGGCCAGATTCGAGTACGGCCCGGCGATCTGGGGATAGTTGCGCGTCATCGTGCGCAGTGCGGATTCCGCCGCGGCCGTGTTTCCGCGCTTGAGCGCATTGAGCGCTGCCGCGAAATCATTGAAGGCGGCGTCGGGAATCTCGACCTGCGGCACCGGCGGCAGATTAATCGGCGCTTGCGCCCTTTCTGCAGGGCGGGGCGCAGGCGACGTCGCGCAGCCGGCCAGCATCGCCGCCGCGCAGATCACTAGCGCCGCAGGCCTAGCGAATCGTGTTGATCGGGAGCTCATACTTCTCCTGCTTGGCGTAACGCGCCGGAACGATTTCTGCCAATGAGTCAATGCTGCGTTGCACCCATTGATCGTAGATGCCTTGATCCATCCGTTCCACGTTGGTTTCGAAGACATCGATGGCCTGCTCTTCGATCGGGAAGGCTTGCTCTTCGAGCAACAGCTCGTACTGCTCGAGCTCCAGGGCGGACAGACCCGCCGGGCGCTGAGAGGCCATGAGATCGCGGCTCAGGGTCAGGTAGATCGAACCCACGCGGTAGGTGGCCTCGGTGGCGATGTCTGCGACGCCGGACTGTGCCGCGGATTGATACGCCTCCAGCGCTTGATCCATGGCCGCGCGTTTGCGCTTCAAGCTGGCCGGCAGGGGCAGGGTGAGTTTCACCGCCTCGAACCGCGCCAGCTCGGACTCGGCCATGACCAGCGCCGCTTTGGCCGCGAGATACTGGCTACGGTCGGTTTGCTCAGCGCCTGCGCCGGCGTTTGCGTTGATCAGCTGTCGCCGCCAGAAGGCAACTTCGCTGGGCTGCTTGAGTTCGTCATGAATCTCGATCAGGCGTTGCCGAACTTCGATGCCTTCATCAAACGGGACGGCAAACTGGGCCAGATAGCTCGCGTAAGCCCGGGCTGCGGCTGCCAGAGCACCGTTTTCGTCATAGAGCTCGGCGGCCCGAATGGCGGCTTCGCGGCGTGCGTCCTCGCTTTCGCCAGGGTCGCCGGCCAGGCGGCTGAACTCGGCGGCAGCGCGAGTCGGTTGGTTCGACGACAGATAGGCCGCTGCCAGCTTTTTCGTGACGTCGCGCTGCAACGCATGCCCGGTAAACGTCGTCCGGAAGTCTTGCAGCACGTCGATCGCCCGATCCCATTGCTCGGCTGCGATCAGTACGGCGGCAGCGTCGTACTGAGCCGTGGCTCGAATTTCGGAATCCGGCATCTCCTGGCCAATGCGCAGGAAATGGCCAACCGCATCATCAGGACGATTCTGATCCCGCGCGACCTCGCCTTGTTTGTAAATGGCCGACGCGATCTGTGCACGGCTTGTCTGCCGGCGCTGGACGTCATCCGGCGGTGTCAGCTGCAACACCTGCTTGAAGGCGCTTTCGGCATCCTGGAAACGCTGCTGGTCGAACCGTGACAGGGCCAACACCTGCCAGCTGCTGCGGCGCAGGCGGGCGTCGGGGCGTGGCTCGATGGTCACCACGCGCTCGGCGACGTCGGCGGCGGGCTCCAACTCACCGAGATCGTAGAGATCCTCTGCGGCGCGGGTCAGCACCCTCGGGGTTTGTGGGTGGGTCGCAAAGTTGTCCGCGAACCGCCGGGCGGCATCGACAGCCAGCAGGGTTGCCTCGCCGCGTTGCTCCGGCACCTGTTCGTCAGCCCACTTGTGATAGCTGTCCACAGCACCGTAGCCGGCAGCGGCCGCCCGAGTATGGGGCGGATAGTCGTAGGCTGCGTTGGAGTATTCCTCGGCCGCGATCTGGTACTGGCCGCGATCGTAGAGCGTATCGGCCAACAGCGTGTGCATCTCCGGGGCCGCCGGATCGTCGGGGAAGATCTCGATGAAGCGGCGGTAGTAGCGCCCGGCCTGATCAAAGGCGATCTTGCGGGCCTCGGCCGACGCTTCGTCTCGCTGTGCTCGGGAGTGGTAGTAGCGAGCAACATCGTTGAGGTTTTCCTTGAGCGCCTCGACGACGAAGGGTGCTTCTGCCAAACCGCGCTGGGTCCAGTATTCCGCTTCTGGGTCGTAGATCTGGACGTAGTCTTCCTTCGCGCCCATGGCCAGCTCCGAGAATCCGCCAACGCGAAGGGCGTCGATGGATTTCAACTGGAATGTCGGTGCGTCCAGGGTGAATGGTTCGTAGTCGACATATGCCTTGAAGGCTGCTGCGGCGTCGGTGTAGCGCTCCTGTTCCAGGTACAGCTCGCCAAGATTGGCGAACAGGAGTTCTTCGTACCGCGCACCGCCACGTTCTGACAGGAACTGTTTTAGCGATGCGCCACCGTCGCTATAGGCGAAGCTCAGACCCACGACGCGAAGCACGTCATCGACCAGTTCACGGCGTTTTTCACGCACGCCCGCCACCGCCTGGCTCTTGACGATGGGGGATTGGCCGGGCGCCAGCTCGCGTTCGAGAATCGGCGTGAAGGCTTCCACGGCATCCAGGTAGCGCGATTGCTTGAAGATGGACCAGCCCAGCTTGTACTGCGACTGCTCGAAGAATTGTCCATCCGGGCCGAAATCGACGACTTCGCGGTAAGCCGCTTCGGCCTCGCGGAATCGCTTCAGTCGGAACGACAGTTCCGCTTCGCGGAACTTGCCATCGGTTGCATACCGAGACGTCGGATAATCCCGGGCGAGCCTTGACAATACCTCGATTGCACGGGCTTCCTGACCACGGTTCTGATACGCCCGAGCAAGCTGATAGAGCACACGGTCGTTGTTGGGATCATCTGGATTAGTGGCGAGGATCTCACGGTAGAGATTGATCGAATCCAGAGGCTCGTTGTCGCCGTAGAGCTCCTGCTGGCGCTCGAATTGTGGGTTCACCTCGCCGATCTGAATCTGCAGATCTGCGAGCCGGCGCATGACTTCGGTGCGCCGGGGGCCGTCGGGGGCAAGTTCCAGAATCTTGCGGTAGTTCTCGATCGCGAGTTCCTGATTGGCTTCGATGCGCTCGGATTGCCGGATTGACAGCTTGGTTTCGTCCGGGCGATCACGGCTCACCGTCGCTATCGACGGACCTGGATCGATTTTGGAGGCGCAGGCACTGACTAGCAGTGAACCGACGCCGGCGACCAGAAAGAGGCCAAGCCGATTACGGCGCATCGAATCCGTCTCCTTGACTGTCGAAGATGCGAGCCATGGCGAAGCGTGCCTCGATCAGGAATTCCTCAGCCTGGCGGCGCTGACCCTGCAACTCGTCGAGCGCCATGGTTTCCAGTAGGTCGCGCTGCTCGATTAGCGCGGCTTCGATGCGATCGCTCAACTCGAAGATCCGGGGGCGAGCGGACTGCATTTGCTGGGTCGGCGAGGGCAGGTTGCGGGTCTGTGCCAGGGTCGCTGGTGGCTCGGCCAGATCAAGATTCAATTCGGGGGAAGCCTGGTCTCGTGGTGCCGGTGCAGCCGTTGCGGAAGATTGGTTGCCGATCCCTTCCTCCAGGCGCAGCGTAGGACGGACCCCGTCTCCGAAAATGCGAGCATGCGCCCGGGCACGGGCGACGGTTTGATCCGGGTCCGCGGGACGCGCGCCTTCGGCAAGCCGGCTGCCAAAGGCCGAGATAGCACGTAGCCAGCTGTCGGAGCGGCGTGCGAGGAAGCGCAGATCTCGGTAGTTCTTCAGCGCTTCCTGAAAATGCGTGCTCGCGATCAGCGGATATAGGTAGTACGTTTCCGGCGCGTTCGGCAGGTCGCGGACTTCCCAGGTCCAACCAGCCTCGGAGTCCAGATCGCGTGCGATCAGCGTCTCGACCATGCGGCCGCTGAGAATGGCATTTTCCGCCTTGTCCAGCCGCAGCCGGGTTTCTTCCAGCAGTTCGGCGGCACGCAGGTAGTACTGCAAGGACTGTCGGTGAGCACCCAAGGAACCGAGCGCCTGCGGGACGGCCACAAAGGCTTCCTGTACGGCTGGGTCCATCGGATCCCGACCCAACAACTCGGACCAGGGGGCCAGTGCGCGCTCAAGCCGCTTGGTCGTTTGGCGGTTGGATTTCTGCTCGTCGGTCAAGCCGATGCCCAGCTTCTCGAACAGGCTGGCGTTGCCACGGCCGGGCCGCATGAGCAGCGATAGCGAGGAATACGCCGTCGGCACATCGTCCGTGCTGACATCCGTGTCGCCGAAATACAGTGCCCAGCCGTAGCCCAGAAGCCCTTTGTTGGCGTATTCGCCTTCCAGACGAATACGGCGGAAGGCATCACGGGCCTCGTCATAGCGCTCCTGCTTGAGCAACTGATAGCCCAACGTCAGATTCGCCTTGTCGCGCAGCGCAGCCAACTCAAATGATGGAATGTCCACCCGCCCAACCCGGCGCAGGCTGTCGATTCCATCATCGAGCGCGCCCGTGCGCATCTGCGTGATCGCGCGGTTGTAGGCCATGTAGGGCGGCAGCGAGTCGATCCGACGGGCATCGTCATAGGCGCCCAGAGCACTGGGAAAATCGCCCAGACGCATGAACGCGCGCGCGCGCAGGTCATGGACGGCCATCTGGTCATCTTCGTTAATCGGTTCGACCAGATCGCGCGTCAGCGCGGTGAGCATCTCTTTGTACTGGCCGCGGCTGTAGGCCAGCTCACCAAGCCGGACGACAGCGGTGTTGCGGGTATCCGCCGGCGCGGCGGTGTTGCCGCGAATGCGATTCAGTTGTTCCTCGGCAGCGGCGGCGAGTCCGAAATCGACCAGAGTTCTCGCTTCGGCCAGCAGCAGATCCGGGTCCTGCGTGGTCTGGGCACCATGCGCGTCCGCCCAGACTCGTAACCGGGTGAGCGCGGTAAACAGGCGGTCGGTCTCACGCAGGTATCGCGTCGCGCGTGCCTGCAGCGGAAGCAGTTGATTGCTGGCAGCGTCCGCGCTGGTGCCCGCACTCAGAAAGCCGTTGCTCGCCCATTCGCGGGGATTCAGCCGGGGTTCGCGGCGCCGGCCGGTCCACTCCAGCACGAATTCCACTGACTTGGGCTGACCATTGAGGGTGACCTGATAAGTCTGTGTGCGTCGCACGGGCGGGGCGGTTTCCGCATCTTCGGCATAGCGCCCCGAGATCTCCAGGCTCAGCGAGTGCGTGCCACGGGCCAGATCCAGGCGGGTCATTTCATGTGCCGCATCGCGTGTCAGCGAAACGGCATCGTTGAACTGATAATCGATCACCGTGGCCTGCTCGCCGTTGACGGACAAACGGGCGGTTTCGACGACGAAGGCCTTGAGATCGACCGTCAGGTAGACGCTGACGGCATTGCCATCCGGGAACAGGACCGCCTGTTCAAGGAGCTCCAGGTCGACTGAAAGATTCAGTGCGTCCTGCTTGATCGTGCGGATGCGGTCGTCGAGCGTGCGCAGTGTTTGGAGCTGTGCGTCCGCTGTGTCCTGATCAATGGCTTGCGCGGTGCTCAGCGGCAGGCTGACCAGGCTGGCCAGAGCCAGACAGACCAGCGTCTTGATACGGTTCAAGCGATTCTCCAGCCGTCGGTTCGGGCGTGTCCCAGACTGCACCCCAGATGCTGGGCGAGGCATTGGCAACAGTTTAACAACAAGTGAATTGCGAATGGTTCGTCAATGGGTCTTGAATGTCCGTCATGGGTTCAAACGCCCGAGTGGTCAGCCACGTCCACGCGAATTTTCAACCGCTGGCCGGGGCGGAGTCGGTCAGGCGTAGCCAGGTCATTCATCGCGGCAATGTCGTTTGCACGAACACGGTACCTGCGTGCGATGCCACCTAACGAGTCGCCGGAACGAACGGTGTAATAAACCGTGCGTTCGGTTCGCGACGGAGAGGTGACAAGCAACACCTGACCGGGGCGGATGACGGAACGGCTCGACATCCGGTTCCAGCGGGTCAGATCGGCGACATGAATGTCATGCCGCCGCGCGATCGACCAGAGGGAATCGCCCATCCGCACTTTATAGATGCGCGCGCCGGCCGTCTGTTGGCTAGCGGGCAGGCTGGCGATGGCCGCATTGGCGCCGCTCGGGATCATCAGCACCTGGCCGATGCGGATTTGATTGCCGGACAACTTATTGATCGAGCGGATGACCGAAACCGTCGTGTCAAAGTCTTCTGCCAACTCGCCCAGGGTATCGCCGGCCTGGACCTTGTGGCGACTCCAGCTCACGCGTTCGGAGGCCGGAAGCGCCTTAAGGGCCAAGGCAAAGGCGCCGGCTTTGTCGGCGGGTAGCAGAAGCCGGTGTGGCCCGTCCGGGTCGGTGGCGAATGAGTTGAATGCCGGGTTGAGACGCTGCACTTCCGTCAGCGGCATATCCGCGAGCTTTGCCGCCTGCGGCAGCCCGAGTTGGCCTGGCAATTTCACTGCGATGGTCTGGGGCACGGTACTGAGGGCGGGCAGCGTCACATTGAATGCATCAGGCCGGGCGAAGATCTCGGCCAAGCCGAGAATGCGCGGGACATAGGCTTCGGTCTGTGGAGGCAGATCCAGCGACCAGAAGTCGGTGGGTCGACCGGCCTTGCGGTTGCGCGTGATCGCTCGGCGCACCCGGCCCTCGCCCGCGTTGTACGCGGCCAAGGTCAGCAGCCAGTCATCATAAATGTCATGCAGATACGCCAGGTAGCGAATCGCCGCTTCGGTGGACGCGATGATGTCGCGGCGGCCGTCATACCACCATGAGCGCTG
>NZ_CAXRDQ010000012.1:0-15868 GCF_964229365.1 Abyssibacter sp.
ACGTGTGGCTGTACAACCATCACCTGCCTCAGAAGGCGCTCAAACACCAAGCACCGATACAGGCGATGAAACAGTGGGCACAATCACACCCTCAACTTTTTCGGCGAAATGTACGGAATCTTCCGGGACCCGACAGCTAACCCCTGCCCCTTGGTTGCGAAGCAATGAAAAATAAGATTTACGCGGTAAACTCATTTTTATCTATTGTGGCGATGCTTCTAATCTTAGAGTCGTTTTCGTCGACAGGAAAAATCCTAGATTACGCGGCTACGCAAAGTAAAGGGGTAATATCCGAAAAAAAATTAGATGACATGATTTTTGGTGCGGAAAATCATCAAGAGCTAGAAAGGCGCGCGCACGTTATCGTGCGATCTTATACGTCTTGCTTGCAGTTAAGGCGATCTACTGCCGAGTCAAATGCCTCCTTGGTTAAGCGATCTGAGCGTTATTCTGTTGTTGCCATGTGCGTGACAGGAGCTCTTGTTGTTTTAAACCTTGCTTTGGCTTGGATGGCTGAGAAAAAGGTGCGAGGGGGTTAGCGCCGAATCGGCGTGGTGAACCGGTCCGTTCCATTCGGATAGCGCCTGAAAATAGGCCATGCAGCGTTAGTCGGCGCGTCCATGCGTGTCCCCCTTCGGCGGTTTCAATTCGCTCCCGGCGAATGGGTGCTCGTTGCCGATTTGGAATGACTCAACTTCACTGCTCGCGCCTTGCCTGGCCTGTTGTCAGGCAGCAACTTGGCGGCGTGAGAAGATCAGGCCTTCCTTAGGTTTTCCCTGCAGTCCGCGAGCGAGCCGCTCAGCTCGTCCAGGAACACCGCAGCGAGTATTCATCACTGTGGGCTGCCGTCGAATCCATTGCCCCCAAGATTGGTTGCGTGCCGCAGACCTTGCCGGGCTGGGTGAAGCATGCCGACGTAAGGTTCCCCCCATCGCGTCAGCGCAAAGTCGGAGCGCTCGCGCGCAGTTGCAGCACCGTCGTCAGCAGCACGGGCAGCAGCGTGACCGTGACGACCGTCGAGAACACCAGGCCAGCCAGCACGATGACGCCGACGCCGCGGTAGAGCTCCGTGCCGGCACCGGGGATGAACACCAGTGGTGACAGGCCGGCGACCGTGGTGATCATCGACATCATGATCGGTCGCAGCCGGGCATCGACCGCTTCGGTGACTGCCTGCTGTGGGGAGGTCTGGCCGTCGCGCAGATTCTGCAGGGTGCGGTCAACGATCAGGATGGGGTTGTTGACCACCGTGCCGAGCAGGATCAGAAAGCCCAGCATGGAAATCATGTCGAAGGGCTGTCGGGTGAGCAGATTCAGCAGCACCAGTCCGCCGATGCCGCCGGCCACTCCCAGCGGGACGATGGTCATGATCACGAAGGGATAGCCCCAGTGCGTGAAAATGGCCACCAGTAGCAGATAGCAGAGGATCAGCGACACAACGAAGTTGCCGGACAGCGCCTCGCGGGTCGCGTCAAGTTGGTCGGCCGCGCCCGAGATATCCAGTACCACCCCGGCAGGCAGCTGGCCCGACCGGTTGAGCTGGTCGATCACGTCGTCGCGGATGATCTCCACGGCTGTTTCCAGCGCCACGGCTCTCGGCGCGATGATGTTCAGCGTGACCGTGCGCTGGCCGTTGACGCGGCGAATCTCGTCGGTATCCACGGTGTCGATCAGCGTGGCGACGGCAGAAATCGGGACAATGCCGGCGGCGGTGGCGATGGGCAATTCCGGCAGGGCAGACAGGTCCTGCGCATTACCGGCCTGGCTGTACAGATAGATATCGACCTTGTCGTCGCCGACGAAGTATTCGTCGACAAAGGCGCCGTCCGACAGCGCCGCCACCGCAAAGCCCAGCTCTTCCGCGCTCAGCCCTAGCTCGGCGACACGCAACCAGTCGGGACGAACTTCCACCAGCGGCTGGTTCAGGGTGAGCGATGATGGCTGCGAGCCGATCTGCGGGTCGTCCAGCACCTCGCGGGCGCGGTTGTAGACCTGCTCGGCCGCGGCATAGATATCGGCCAGCTCCGCGCCGGATATGTCGACGTTAACGCTGCGCGTGCCGCCATCATTGCTGGTGATGATGGAGCCGCGGGAGACGAAGGCGCGCATCCCCGGGTAGGACTCGTAGAGATCGGAGAGGATGGGAATGAGTGCATCGATCTGCGACGGACGAATCGTTTCGGTGATGATCCGCAGGCTGCCGGCCTCGACGGACAGGTTGATGTACGCCAGCGCCGGCACATCCGCCTCGCCGCGGGCGTAGCGCTCCGGGTCATCATCGACATAGGGCATCAGCTTGGCCTGGACGTCGTCGGCGATGGTCGACATCTCGTCCAGGTTGTAGCCCGGCGGTGCGATCATCCGCGCGAACAGCTTTGGTTCCTCGCCCTCCGGCAAGTATTCCGCGGGCGGGGTCAGGAACACCAGCACGCCGACGACCAGCGCGGTCAGACCGGCGAGGTAGGTCCAGCGCCGCGTCCGCGTTGCCACCAGCCATGCCACGCAGCGGGCCACCTGCTGGCGCACCGCGCGGCCCGGTTCCGGCCGGTTCTCCGCCATCTGCAAGCGTGCGGCAGCCGTCGGCACCAGGGTGATGGCGACGATCATCGACGCCAGGATCGAGGCTGAAATCGCCACCGCGATGTCGGAGTAGAGCTGGCCGGCCTCCTCCTCGATGAACAGGATCGGGGCGAAAACCAGCACCGTCGTCAGTGTCGAGGCCAATACGGCGCTCCACACGCGCTTGACGCCGGCGACGGCGGAATCGAAGCGGTTCAGTCCGCTGCGGCGCTCGCGCTCGATGGCCTCCAGCACGACGATGGTGTTGTCCAGGGTCATGCCGATCGCGAAGGCGACGCCGGCGAGCGAGATCACGTTGATCGTGCGATCGGCCAGCAGCAGTCCCATGAATGCGGCGATGGTGCAGATGGGCACGCCGATTACGCCAACCGCCGTGGCCCTGGCCGAGCGCAGGAACAGGAACAGCACCAGAGTCGCGAGCACGGCGCCGATGCCGAGGTTCTTCCAGACATTCGCCACCGAGGCCTCGACATAGCGCACGTCGTCGCTGGTCAGGCTCATGCGCATGCCGGCCGGTTCCAGCACCTCGCGGTTGATGCTCTCGACCATCGGCCCCATCGCGTCCTTGATGGAGATGACGTTCGAGCCCGAAATGCGATTCACCGCCAGGGTGATCGCCGGCGCGCCTTCGGCGTAGGAGAGGCTGCGTAACTCGAAATGATCCAGCCGGATCTCGGCGACGTCGCGCAGCCGCACCACGGCGTCGCCCTGCCGCGCGATGATCAGATCCTCGATCTCGATCAGGCTGTCAAAGCGCCCCACGGTGCGCAGCAGATAGCGACGCTTGCCGGTGTTCAGATCGCCGGCGGAAATATCGCGATTGCGCTCGCGGATAACGCCGCGCAGCTGGCTCAGCGAAATGCCACGCTCGGCCAGTGCTGCGGGATCAACGTAAATCTGGATCTGACGCTCAGCGCCGCCGCGCACATCCACCTGCGACACGCCGCGCACGCGTTCCATGCGCGTGCGCACGTTGTCGTCGATAAAGTCCCGCATCATGTCCATGTCCAGCGCGCGCGGATTGCCGGGCAGCGGCACCACGCGGTAGTACATGAACGAGTTCTGCGAAAACGAATCGGCCGTGACCCGCGGTTCGTCCACCGTCTCGGGATAGGCGGGCACCTGCGACAGCGCGTTGTTGACGTCGATCAGCGCTTGGGTGATGTCGGTGCCAAAGGGAAACTCCAGCTCGATCTCCGCGCGGCCCGTTGAGGCATAGGCAATCAACCGCGACAGGTTCGGCACCGCACGCAGGAACTCCTCCTGTTCGATCAGGATTTCCTTTTCGACGTCCTGGGGCGTCGCACCCGGCCAGTTGGTGCGCACGGAAATCTCACGCACCTCCAGGTCGGGGATCATCTGCACCGGCACACGAAACGCGGCGAGCAGACCGAGCACGCACAGCACCAGGGCTGCGACGGTGAGCAGCGTGCCGCGCCGGACGATGGCGTCGATCACGGTTTCGACTGCCCGATGCGGTCGACGATGCGCACCGCCTGACCATCGCTAAGCCCCTCGTTGCCGCGCACGACGACGCGGTCACCCGGTGACAGGCCGTCGCGAATCTCGACATCGCCCCCGACCGTACGGCCGGTCTGCACACGGCGGACGCTGACGCGTAGCTCGCCGTCTCGTTGCGTCACAACCCAGACGCCATAGGCACCGTCCGGCCGGCGCACCAATGCATCGCGCGGGGCAAGAACCCGTTCGGCCTCGCTTTGCACCGCGAATTCGGCCTGGGCCGACATGCCGGGCAACAGCTGTCGCCGGCTGTTGTCGACCGACAGCCGAACCTGCAAGGTGCGGGCCGTGGGGTCGCTAACCGGCACCGTAGCCTGCACCGTGGCGTCCAGCATCTGGCCCGGCAGGGCCGGCGTGCGCACCGACACGCGGGTGTCGGCGGTGATGTCGGCAAACCGCGCCTGCGGTACCTGCACGTCGAGTCGCAGGCTGGCCAGGTCGACCAGTTCCAACACCGGCGTGCCCGGCACAGCCCATTCGCCTGCATCGGTGTAGCGCCCGGTGATCACCCCGGCATACGGCGCGCGCAACACATGCCGCTCGACGCGCGCGGCCTGCTCGCGAGCCTCGGCCTCACGGCTTGCGAGCCGTGCGTTTGCCGTGGCGGCCTCGGCCAAACGAGTCTGCGCCAGCGAGGCGGAAAGATCGCCGGACTGCGCCAGCAACTTGGCCTGCTCCGCCTGGCGCTGGGCTTCATCACGTAGCGCCTCGGCTTCCGTCTGCGCTGCGCGCAGGCGGTCCAGTTGCAGCTGTGCGAGTTCGGTGTCCAGTCGGATGAGTACATCGCCCGCCGCAACGGTGTCACCGACATCCACCTGCAGCGTCTGCACCAGGCCGGGCACGGCCGGGGACAAATCCGAGCGCTGGCGCGCGGTGAACGTGCCGGAGAGCACCAGCGGCGCGGCCGTGCGCGAGGCCGAGATCGTCTGCGCCGTCACCGGCGTGGCCTGGGCTGAGCCCAGCGTGGGCGACAGCGCGGCGAGCAGACCGCCAAGCGCGAGCAAGCGGTATCGGGGGAGCCGTTCCATGGCGGACCTTTAAGAAATCACGGATTGATTCACGGACGTCGTGGACCATCTTGCCGAATTCACAGGCCTGCGCCGAACGGTGTCAAGCGGTCGCAGTCGTCCGGCCACTGGCTCACAATACCCGGCATGTCGGCAATCGAAGTTCTGCAGCGGGTTTACGGGTATTCGGAGTTTCGCGGTGAGCAGGCGGCGATTGTCGATGCCGCCATTGCCGGGCGCGACGCCCTGGTGCTCATGCCCACGGGCGGCGGCAAGTCGGTGTGCTACCAGATTCCGTCGCTGGTCCGACCGGGAGTCGGCGTGGTGGTCTCGCCGTTGATTGCGCTGATGTCCGATCAGGTCGCCGCCTTGCGTCAGCTTGGGGTGCGCGCGGCCTACCTCAACTCCACGCTGGACTATCAGGAAGCCTCGGACGTGGAGGCCCAACTGCGGGCCGGGCAGCTCGATCTGCTGTATCTGGCGCCAGAACGCCTGCTGATGCCGCGCACCTTGGAGTTGCTGGCCGAGCTCAGGCTGGCGCTAATCGCCATCGACGAGGCGCATTGCGTCTCGCAATGGGGGCATGACTTCCGCCCCGAATATCTGGGGCTGGCGACCTTGGCCGATCGCTTCCCCGGCGTGCCCCGCATGGCGCTCACGGCCACGGCCGATGTGCCCACGCGCGACGAGATCACCCAGCGGCTGGCGCTGCACGATCCGCAGCGTTTTGTTGCCAGCTTCGACCGGCCCAACATTCGTTACCGGGTTAGCGAGCGGGCCAATGCCAAGCAGCAGTTGCTGCGGTTTCTGCAAAAGGAGCATCCGGGCGACGCCGGCGTGGTCTATTGCCTGTCGCGCAAAAAGGTCGAAGCCACCGCCGAGTGGCTGCGCGACGAAGGCTTCGACGCCGTGCCGTATCACGCCGGACTCGGGGCCGAACGCCGTGCGGCGAATCAGAGCCGGTTTCTGCGCGAGGACGGCGTGGTCGTCGTCGCGACCATCGCATTTGGCATGGGCATCGACAAGCCGGACGTGCGTTTTGTCGCTCATCTGGATTTGCCGGGCAGCGTCGAGGCGTACTACCAGGAAACCGGCCGCGCCGGTCGCGATGGCGAGCCGGCCGATGCCTGGATGCTCTACGGTCTCGGCGATGTGGTGCAGCGCCGGCAGATGATCGATTCGGGCGAGGCCGAGGATGGTCGCAAGCGGATCGAGCGCAGCAAGCTGGACGCCATGCTGGGATATTGCGAGTTGGACACCTGCCGCCGGCAGCCCTTGCTGCGCTACTTCGGCGAGACGCTGGAACAGGCCTGCGGCAACTGCGACAACTGTCTGTGGCCGCCAGACACCGATGACGCCACGCAGTCGGCGCGCCAGGCCTTGTCGGCGGTGTATCGCACTGGTCAGCGTTTCGGGGTCAGCTATCTGGTTGACCACCTGCTGGGCAAACGCGACGAGCGCGCCAGCCGGTTCGGTCACGACCAGCTATCCACCTTCGGTATCGGCCAGGAACTCACCGCGGATCGCTGGCGCCGGCTGTTCCGGCAGTTGATCGCACGCGGGCATCTGGATGTGGATGTCGGTGGCTTCGGCGGACTGCATCTCACCAAGTCGGCCCGTGGGTTGCTCAAGGGTGAGCAGTCCATCCGCGTGCGCCGCAAGGCGGCTGCGCCGGCAGGCAGCAGCCGGCGTGCACGCGCGCCGCAGGCTTCACTGGCCCCTGGTGATGAGGCCTTGTTCGAGCGTCTGCGCGCCTGGCGCAAGGACGAAGCCGACGAGCAGGGGGTGCCGGCCTATGTGGTGTTCCATGACGCAACCTTGCGAGACATCGCCCGCGAGAAACCCGCGGACGATGCATCCCTGGCCGCCATTAGCGGTGTTTCCGCCAAGCGGTTGGAGCGCTACGGGGCGGCGATATTGGAATTGATCGCCGCACCCGCTTGACACCCGGGTAGCGCAAATTCAGTCAGCGCTTTCCTAGCGTGACTGGCCACCACCCGTGGTCTGCCGGCGCGGGCGCCGACGCCGCTTTGCGCCGGAGGGTTGATCGCCGGATTTGGCCTGCCCGCCTCGCGACTGGCTGCGCTGTTTTGGCGGCTGTCCGCGCGATGCATTGTTGCGGGCCGGACGTTGCGGACGCGGGCCGCGTTCGTCGCGTTCGGCGGCCGGCAGCGGGGCGTTGAAATCGAAGCCTTCAACCTCGCGCACCGGAATCTTGCGCCCGATCAGGCGCTCGATGCCCTTGAGCAGCTTCACTTCCTCGCCCTCGATCAGCGACAAGGCCTCGCCCTCGACACCCGCACGACCGGTGCGGCCGATGCGGTGGACGTAGTCCTCGGCCACATTCGGCAGCTCGTAGTTGATGACATGCGGCAGCTGGTCGATATCGATGCCGCGGGCGGCAATATCGGTGGCGACGAGCACGCGCACGGTGCCGGCCTTGAACCCGTTCAGGGCGTTGGTCCGCGCGTTTTGGCTCTTGTTGCCGTGAATCGCCGCAGCCGCCAGGCCATCGGTTTCGAGCTGCTTGCTCAACCGGTTGGCGCCGTGCTTGGTCCGCGTGAACACCAGCACCTGCTGCCAGTTGTTGGTGCCGATCATCCATGACAACAGCGCGCGCTTGCGGCGCTTTTCGACATGGACCACGGACTGGGCGATGGTTTCGGCCGTGGAGTTCTTCGGTGCCACGTTGATCTCGACGGGGTCGTTCAGCAGGCGTCTGGCCAGCGTGCGGATGTCGTCGGAGAACGTCGCCGAGAACAGCAGGTTCTGACGCCGCTGCGGCAGCAGCTTGATCACGCGCTTGATGTCGTGAACAAAGCCCATGTCCAGCATGCGGTCGGCTTCGTCGAGCACGAAGACTTCAACCGCCGACAAGTCCAGATTGCCCTGCTGGGCGTGATCAAGCAGCCGGCCCGGCGTGGCAACCAGCAGGTCCAGCCCGGAGCGCATCGCGGCGATCTGCGGCCGCGGGCTCACGCCGCCGAAAATGACGGCGGTGCGGGGCTTGAGGTCGCTACCGTAGGTGTCCACGCTCGCGGACACCTGCGCGGCTAGCTCGCGGGTCGGCGTCAGGATCAAGACCCTCGGCGCCTTACCGCGGCGTTCGCTGGACGTTGCCAGCTTGTGCAGGATGGGCAGCGTGAAGGCTGCGGTCTTGCCGGTGCCGGTCTGCGCAGCGGCCATCAAGTCCTGGTCGCCGAGCACGGCGGGAATCGCCTGCTGCTGGATCGGGGTCGGGGTGGAATAACCTTCGCGCGCAACAGCGCTCAGCAGGGCTTCATGAAGCCCGAGTTCGGAAAAATGCATGTGTACTCCTGAAGCCTGTCTGCGCGAGCAGTCCGGTTCAGGCTGATGAAAAGAGGGCAGCGGTGTCGCTGCAAATCGACCCGGTCGAAGATCGACCGGATGCCGCTATCACCGGAGGACGGCGGGCTGAGGGCGCGCAGTGTACACGGGCCCGCGGGGTTTGTCCGGACTCGATCGAGGCGGGCCGCGCACTCCCACAGACGCTGGAGATGACCGCAGGGTGCCCAAGCACGTGAAGGGAAGAATAACCCGCAGCGCCGGATCGCTGGATTAATGCGACGCGCGTTCGATTGAGGGAGCCAGATGTCTGGCTATACTGCATAGATCGGCCATCAGGGCCAATCGGTTACAGGGAGTCCCGATGAAACAGATGATCTTGATGCTTGGCGCCGCGTTGCTGAGCACCTCGGCGGCTGCGGTCGACGGACGCTGGGCGGGCGAGCGTTGCAGCGCCATCATGCCGTCGGAGGCCGAGATCGAGCTGATCGAACGTGATTTCTCGGCGTTCAAGGCGCGCCGCATCAATACGCGCCGCGGCTTGTTCCGAGCGCCCGCGAGCGTGGAGATTCCGGTCTGGTTCCATGTGATCAGCCAGGGGTCGTTACCGGACCAGGGCAATGTGCCGATGGACCAGATTGATGACCAGATGGTCGTGCTTAACGATGCCTATGCCGGCACGCCCTTCGTGTTCACCCTGGAGGGTGTGACCCGGACGACCAATCCGGTGTGGTACGCGAATCCGGATGCCGCCAAATCAAGCCTGCGCGTGGGCGGTGCGGAAACGCTGAACATCTACTCGGCCAATCCGTCTGGCGGCGTGCTCGGCTACGCGACACTGCCATGGGGTTACAGCGCGAACCCTGATGCCGACGGTGTGGTCGTGCTTTATTCCAGCCTGCCCGGCGGATCAGCGGCGCCTTACAACGAGGGCGACACCGGCACGCATGAGGTGGGTCACTGGCTCGGGCTTTATCACACCTTCCAGGGCGGATGCCGTGGTGCCGGGGATTCCGTGGACGACACGCCGTTCGAGCGCAGCCCGGCCTACGGATGCCCGGTGGGGCGCGACAGCTGCAAGGGGCCGCGCAAGCCTGGCGACGATCCGGTCGACAACTTCATGGATTATGTCGACGACTTCTGCATGATCCGTTTTACGCTGGATCAATCCGAACGCATGGACGCCATGCACGCCCAGTACCGATCGCCCTAGAGCGGGTACTCCAGGTCGCAACACACGACGTGCTCGCGGCCTGCGATGTCGGTTGACTGCGATAGCGTCACACACATGAAGGCGCCGGTGAGCGACAGGTAGGGCCGGGTGATCTGCATTTCATGGCGGCGCAGGCGGGCGCGCCGGAAATATGGCCGATGCGTCCACTTGGCGCCCTCGCCGTTGAGCAAGGGCTTGTGCGGTGTTTGTCCATAGACCCGCCGATTTGCGCCATGGACATTGCGCCCCACCTGGCGCCCGTCGGTGTCGAGCACGTAGAGATGCACGGCGCGCTTCATGGCCAGAATCGGCGCTGCTGCGGCCGATAGATCGGCACCACAGCGCATCTCCACCAGCATGGTGGCGAAGGCAGCCTGATAGTCCTGCAATGCGAGTTGAAAGGCCGATTCGTAGTCCAGCACCTGTTGGTCGGACAGCCGCGTGATATCCCGCAATACCGGCAGGCTGCTGGGCGGGCCGGACTCGATGTCGCGTTGCGGCCGGGCGAAGTAGAACCCTTGCATCAAATCCACATCGGCGCGCACCGATGTGAGTGCGTGCTGCTCGCTTTCTACGCCTTCGGCCAGCACCAGCGAGCCGATCTCATGCAGCATGTTGACGATCAGTGGCAGACAGCGTGCCGAATGCACGTCGCTGCCGGTATCGGCTACAAAGGTGCGGTCGAGTTTCACGATGTCGGGCCGGAACTTGATCATCCGGGCGAGATTGGAAAATCCGGTGCCAAAGTCATCGATGGCGATCAGGCAGCCCAACTCTCGATAGGCCGCGACGATGTCGAGCAGATCACCGGAGTTCGGAATGTCCTGTTCGACAATCTCGATGACGACGGATTCAGGGGTGATGCCGTGATCGCGCAACGCTTGGCCCAGGGCCTCAACCGCCTGCAAGGTGCGGATGGTGTCCACCGGATCGACATTGAGGAACAGCCAGCGGTCCACCGGCTCCGAGCGCCGGAAGTTTGCGACATGCATGCGGGCGATGAGCGCGTTTAGCGCGACGGCGTCGGTCGGCGCCCATTGCTTGCAAAGGAACTGGAGCGGGCCGATCGGAGCGCCTTCGCCGTCGGTGATTCTTAGGAGTGCCTCGTGCCCGATCGCCCGATGGTGGGCATGGCTGAAGATCGGCTGGAACGTGCTTTCCAGCCGGAAACCCTCGAAATAGGCAACGAAGCGATCGTCCTCGACGGCGAGTGCTTCGTCAAAACCTTGTATGGCGCATGACATCCGAATTCAGGTTCCGGTTTCAGGATGTGTTCTAAGTCGCGGATTCGCCATCAAGTTTCATGCCGCCCGCCCCGGCCACGGAGGTTACAGGCTCGATGCGTCCACGGCCAAGGTTGTCGTGTCCAACCGCGCCAGCAACGCGCATTGCGTGTGGATCTTCGGCAGCTCGTAGCGGAAGAAGTATTGGCAGGCGGCAAGCTTGCCGTCGTAGAAGGTCCGGTCGCTTTCGGTGGCATCGCCGCGCCGGCGCATGGCGATACTGGCCTGCTCTAGCCACTGCCAGGCGAGCACGATGTGGCCAAGCATGTCGAGATAGATGGTGGCGTTGGCGAGGAAACGGTCGGTCTGTCCTGCCATCGCGGCGCCGATCAGCGTTTGTGTCGTGCTGCTGGCGGCTTGTAGCGCGTCTCTCAATGCTGTCGCGAATTCTGAGAGGACCTCGGTGGTGGCGTTGGCTTCGATGGATTCGGTGATGGTCGCGATCAGCAGCTTGAACGCCGCGCCGTCCTGCATCAGCACCTTGCGGCCGAGCAGGTCCAACCCCTGGATGCCATGGGTGCCTTCGTGGATCGGGTTCAGGCGATTGTCGCGGTAAAGCCGTTCGACCGGATAGTCACGGGTGTAGCCGTAGCCGCCAAGCACCTGGATGGCATGCTTGTTCGCCTCCAGGCAGAACTCGCTGGGCCAGGATTTGGCGATGGGTGTCAGAATCTCCAGCAGCAATCCGGCCCGGGCGGCGGCCTGCTCGTCGGCGCCGGCATCCACCGTGTCCACCAGCTTCGCGCAGTAAAGACAAAGCCCGTAAGCGCCTTCGACCGCGGCCTTCTGCGCCAACAGCAGGCGGCGTATATCGGCATGATCGATGATTGCGATCGGTTTGGACGATGGGTTCTTGTCGGCGACCGGCCGCCCCTGCGGTCGGTTCTTGGCGTAGTCCAGCGCGACCTGGTAGCCCGCATAGCCGAGCACGGCCGCCCCCATGCCGACCCCGATTCGGGCTTCGTTCATCATGTGGAACATGCCGGCCAGGCCCTTGTGCGCCGTGCCGACCAGTTCGCCGACACAGTCTTCCGTCTCGCCGAAATTCAGCACCGTGTTGACCGTGCCGCGATAGCCCATCTTGTGGTTGAGGCCGGCCAGCCGCACGCCGTTGCGGGCGCCCAGGCGGCCATCGTCGCCGACCATGTACTTCGGCACGACGAACAGCGAAATGCCCTTGGTGCCGGGGGGCGTGTCCGGCGCCTCGATCTTCGCGAGCACCATGTGCACGATGTTTTCCGACAGGTCGTGCTCGCCGCCGGAGATCCACATTTTCGTCCCCTTGAGGTGGTAGGTTCCGTCCGCCTGTGGAATCGCGCGGGTCTTGATGTCGCCCAGCGATGATCCCGCCTGGGGCTCGGACAGACACATGGTTCCGAAGAAGCGACCCTCAATCATCGGGCGCATGTAACGTTTTTTCTGTTCCTCGCTGCCGACGATGCGCAGCATGTTCGCCGCGGCCCCGGTCAAGAAGGCATAGCCCGCAGTGCCGATGTTCGCCGCCGAGAACAGCGAGGCACAGGCCTGGGCGATGGTGTAGGGCAGTTGCAGCCCACCGTCCTTAGTGTCGAAGGCCATGCCGAGAAAGCCGCCGTCGATATAGGCATCCACCGCGGCCTTGACCTCGGGGATGATGTGCACGTGCTCGCCGTCAAAGTGCGGTTCGTTGGCATCCAGCTTGGCTGCATGCGACTGGAACTGGTCCACCGCCAGCTGTTCGGCGGCGTCGATCACCGCCTCGAAGGTCGCGCGATCGTGTTCGGCGTAGCGGTCGAACGCCGTCAGCGCGCCGGCATCCAGGTACTCGAACAACAGAAAATCGAGGTCGCGGCGGTTGATTAGTGAGCTCATGTACGCCGGTGTTTCTTGTCTCCGGGCCGCTGATGGTGCCACTTCACCGCAGGCGGAGCCACTGTCGCTAGGGGCGTTCAGGCGTCGTCGCAGGGCAGCAGTTCGAATACATCGGTGATGCCTTCATACGGCCCGGCCCCGCTCGCACCGGCATGCCGGATGCGGTAGATGCCCGGTTCGGTCTCCGGCTCGACAATCCAGGTCACCCGCGCGTGGTTTTCGCCTGTGGGCAGGGCGGCGGCCACGTATTCGAAGCGGGTGAACCAATCGGCATCGGTGCGGATTGTCGTCCAGCTTCCGTCGGTTTGCTGCCGCTCGACATAGAGCAGGCTAGCGTCCAGGCGCATGTCGTTGCGTGGGTGGCCGGCGGCAAACTCCACGACGATCTCGATCCGCTCGTCTCCGAGCTGATACTGCAAGTCGGGTGGTGTCGTGACATCGCCGAACGCGCCGGCCGGCGTACCGTCGGCGGCCAGCATCGGGTTGCGCATGAGTGTGAGCTGGCTGCGAAAGGCGGGGTCGGCGTAAGGGCTGCTCGCCGGCTCGCCGTTGCGTAGCTGGAGAGCGATGCGCTCGAGTTCCTGTGTTAATGCCTCCTGCGACCAGGGGCCGAACACGGTAGATGCGCCCTCGTAGTATTGCTGGGAATACTCCTCGCGCGTTGTCAGGTAGTGCACGAAGCCGTTGCTCAAACCCGAGATCACGGCGTAATCGATGCCGGCATCGTCCAGGGTGTCCAGCACGGCCGTGCGGATACGGCGGCCCGACATGGTCGTGACCTCCCAAGGCACGGCAACAATCGCCAGATTGCCGATGGTGATGACCTGCAATTGGACGGTCTGCGGTTCCAGCGACTGGGTCGGGAGGAATGGCGACGGCAGGCCCAGCGGGAAGATGATCGGCTTTTCCGCATGGCACGCGTAGCCGAGCAGGTCGAAGGCAGGATTATTGCAGCCGACCGGCACGATCAGACCGGGCGGGATGGCGCCCGCTGACCCGGCGGCGAAGTTCTCCTCGATCAATTCGACAATTGCGTTCAGGTCGGTGACATCGGCGCAGGTCTGACCTTCCGCGGTCGGGCCACGCCCGTCTTCGGCGCCGCCGGCGAAGGACACGCCCAGCGCGCTGGTGCAGGCCGCGTAGACGCCATCGTCTGGTTGCAGGGCAGCGGGATAGTCGCGCGGTGCATCGACCTGCACGCTGGAAAAATCGACGAGGATCGAACGGTGGCCAACCCCGCCCACCAGGGGCTGCTCGGCGGCGTCATAGAGATCGCGCGCGCGCCGGTACTGCTTGTAGCCGGCAATCAAGGCGTTCTCGGCCTCGGTGCGGCCGCCGGCCCGGTGCTGGAAGCCGTCGGAGTCCAGGTTCCGCAACTCATCTTCGCTGAGGTCGACGATGAACAGGTTCGGTGATGCATCGCCCTCGTCAGCCTGCATGAAGCCGGCGAGAAAATCCGGGTTCATGTTGGTGAAATCCTGTTCGAAGCGGTAGCCGGCATAGCCCTTGTTATCGCCCGACAGCTGCAGATTGTTCTGCCAGATCGATGTGCCGTGGATGGCATACCAGTTGATCATGCCCACGGCGGTGCCATCGTCGCGTACCAGCTTCAGCAGGCTCATCATCCGGTTGGTCGTCACCTCGCGGCCTTGGGTGTCGACGAAGGCAGCTCGCTCATCGGCCGGGTTCTGCGCGTAGGCTTCGATGGAACGGTTGACCGTGCCGTTGAGCAATTCGCCCTGGTTGTAGCGGATCGGCCCCGGCACGGCCTCTTGGAGCGCCCGGTGGGCGCGGGTGATGGCGTTGATCACACCCGACACCGCGTGCTCCAGCGCCTGGGCATCGTGGCCCAGCGTAAGCACGTGATAGGCATCGAAATGCGACTGCCCGGCGGCCGTGGCATGGCTGTGGGAGGCATTCATCAGCAGATTGCTGTCGGTGTACAGCGGGGCAAGGACGGGGTCCTCGGCCAGCCGATCCAGTACGGTTTGGCGAATCGAGTGAAACATCAGGCCGATGTCCATCTGCACCAGCACCACGCGTTCGCTGGCACCGCTGCAAGCCGTCTCGATGATGAAGGCGCGGGCATGCTGGCGGTCCAGCAGACCGTTGGAGATCTGGTCGGTGTCGACATACCCGGCCATGTTGGCGCCGATCGGCCCGGTGATGTCGCCGCGGCCCGCCGCGTATCGAAATTGCGTGTTGTTGGTGCAGGCGCCGCTGTTCAGCGTGGCATCCGGCGCGCGGACGGCCGAGCGCGGGGCGTAGTGGGCGAGGGTCGCCAGCGGGGCATCGGGTTCCGGACGCGCCACGGCGAGGATGTCAGCTTCGCTCAGCGCATCGACGCGACAGACCAGTTCGGCGGGCGGCGGGTCTGGTTGCAGGGACCGGGGTTCAGGACTCTGGCCGCAGCCCTGGAGCAACGCCCCTGCCAATGCGATGGCGCAAGGCCATGCCGTGCCGTGTTTGGCAGCGCTGATCTCATGCATGCAACATTCCCCCCGAAAAGCTTGGCCGATGCATCGAATAGCCTGCGCCAAGCCGTCGCAGAATGCATTGACACGGGCAATGGCACAGCCTGGTTCCATGCGTCATTGCGGTGCAGCCCTGAACGCGTGATTCACAAGACCTCGGCTAAACACATGGACACGATTACCTGGGACGACTTCGCGAAGGTCCAGCTGCGCATCGGCACTGTCGTGTCGGCTGAGCCGTTTCCGGAAGCCCATCGGCCGGCGTACCGGTTACGGGTGGACTTCGGTCCCGAGCTTGGAGAGCTGAAGTCCAGCGCGCAGATCACCGACCTGTATGCGCTGGACGAGCTAGTCGGGCGGCAAGTGGTGGGGGTGGTGAACTTTCCGCCCAAGCAGATCGGCCCGATGCGCTCGGAGTGTCTGATCACCGGGTTTTATCGCGATGACGGGGCGGTGGTGCTGGCCGTGCCCGACCAGCCGGTGCCCAACGGAGCGAAGCTGGGTTAGGGGTAGGGAAACACTGATCTATTCCCGCCGCCAAGTTGCCGCCTGAAAACAGGCCAGGCAAGGCGCGAGGAGTGAAGTTTGGTCATTCCAAACAAGCGACGAGTAACGCCGCATGGCCTGATTTCA
>NZ_CAXRDQ010000013.1:0-6450 GCF_964229365.1 Abyssibacter sp.
CGCGGCCGCCGAGGCCATGACGACACCCTTCTGACCGTAGGTCGAGCCGGTAACGACGGTCGTGCGCCCCAGGCGCTTGGCCAGCAGCACCTGGCCGGTGACAGCCATCGCCAGCGTTGTACCGGCCGCCATCAAATCCTCGCGCTTGAAGTAGATCTGCGCGCCGCCGGCGTGTTCGCTCAGACGTTGCGCATGGAACAGCGATGATGGCCGATTGGCGGCGGCGACCAGAAAGCGGTCCAGGTCCGGCAGAAAGTTATTGTTCTCCCGCAGACGCTGATAGTCGGCTTCCAGCTGCGCAAACAACGGGTTGTACTGCGCGGAATCACCCAGGCGCCGCCGTTGTTCGTGTGGGCCGTCGTCGTTGATCTGGAATAGCGGAGATTCGGGGGCAACGGTGCGGCCGATGCTGGCAATCAGGCGCCAGTCGGGCGAGTCCAGATTGCCTTGCAGGCTGTCGCGCAAGCGCTTGGCTTCCGACAGGAAATCGCGTTCGCGGCCACCCTCGTAGAGCAGTTCGAGCAGTTGCACGCGCGCTTCGCGATTGTCGGGGTTGCGTGCCAGCTGGACGCGCAGCGCGGCCTCGACGGCGCGCTCCGCCTTGTCTGTCTTGGGTGTGGCCTTGCCGCGGATCTTGTCGAACATAGGGACCGTCCTCGTGTTGCGCCGGCGCGGCGTTCTGCCATCGCAAATTCGTGTCTGTTGGCGGGGGCATGGCGTGATGACGACGCTCCGCTTCGATCGCCTGCTTCCGCTGCGCCGAGTTTACGGGGTCATGGGGGGCGGCGACACGCGCCGAACAGGGTGGCGGCCTCGCCAGGACCGTCGGACGGCCGAAGCTGGGACCCCGGCACGTCAGCAGCCAGCACGCTTCCCATCGCACGGCATCGCAGCCGCAAGCCGCTGAGCGACCATGGCCCGCGCTATACAAGCAAGCAGTGCAGCGCGAATGTCTACGGTGAAAGGCGCCGCCGAATCAGGGTGTGGCTGGGCCGCTAACTCAGGTTTGGCGTGCCTTCCATGCCACAACGACGACGGCCGGCACCACCACAACCAGCATGGCGAGCGCTAGCGTTACGCCGGGGTTGGCAAAGGTGAGCCCGGCTTCCGGGAACCAGTCGCCACCTTTCACAAAGAGTAGGAAGTGGACGCCCATGGCTCCGATTGAGGCACACCATACGAGCCCGAGCGGTACGCGTTTGAACCACACGCCCGCTAGCAACGGGGGCATCGTACCGAGCACTAACCCGTACACGCCGACCTGCCCGAAGATACCCAACAACTGGGGTGGATTTCTCAGCACTGCAAATGCGGCCACTGCAATCACGACCAGGACCACGTGGCTGGCTTTGTAGGCCCAGGCCATCTGCTCTTCGTGGCTGCGGCCTCGCCCGTAGCGCTTGGCGAGGTTCAGTAAAAGGTCGTTGGCGGTGATCGTGGACAAACCGACCAGTAGGCCGTCCAGAGTCGACATGGCCGCGGCGAGCAAAACCACGCTAATGCAGGTGAACATCCAGTCTGGGAATGCATTCTTCAGGTACATGGTCATCACCAGGTCCTGACGAAACGCTCCGGTTGCTGCGTCGATGAGCTGCTCGGATGGCACGCTGATACGGGCGAAGAAGCCGACGGTGCCGAGCAGGAGGAAGACCGCCAGAGCCACCGCGAGAACGATCAAATAGCGGGCAACGGCTCTGTCGGACTTCACGTAGAGCGCCTTGGTCAGAATATGCGGTTGGCAGACCACGGCCGCGCCGACGAGGAACCCGGCCACGTAAATGGAGAAGACATTGTTAAACAGTGCGCCGTCGGGGTTTACGGGAGAGAGCAGGTGTTCTCCCTGCGCGGTGATGGCGTCGGCAAAGCTGGGTTCGGACTGAAACAGCAGGGGCAGGCCGGAGCCCAGCACCACGACGGCTACGACAATCATCAGGCTGCCTTGCAGCATGTTCGTGAATACGTGGGCATAGGTGCCGCCGACGAACACGTAGCCAGTCACGAAGACCAGAGTGATGAGCAAGGCTTCGGTATTGCCGATCCCGAGCAGTTGTTGCATGACGATGGAGATTCCGCCCACCAGCAAGACCACGAACGCAAAGGCCAGCAGGTTGGCGACAGCGAAGAACAACGCGTAGCCCGGCGAGCCATACCGGCGGCCAATCCAGTCGGGAATAGTCAATGCGCCGGACTCAGCGCCGATTCGCCGGAAACGAAACGAGAGCAACACGATGGTGACCATGAAGCCGAGATAGCTTGCAACCACCATGTGAAACCAGGCGGCCAGGCCATCCACGTAGACGAATCCAGGGTTGATGATGAACGTGGCGGCAGAGGCCACGCTTGCCGCCAAGGTCACACCTACCACGAGCGGAGACAAATCCCCATTGCCGATCGCAAAGCTTCCGAAACCTCGGGTTTTCTTGTAGCCCAGCCAACTGAGCCAGGCCGTGCCCAGCATGTAGGCTCCGAACAAGCTCCAGGCCAGCACTAGTCGCAGCCCTTGTCGCAGCGCCGAGTCTCCGCCGCCTCGAGAAAGCGGCGGTAGGTCGCGACGATGTCCTCGCGCACTCGCAGATCGTTGTGTTCGGTGCCCGGAAACTGGCGGTTGTATGCGCCGGCCAGGGCCGGGGATTGCGCAAAATCGTGGCCCAGGAAGGCCTTGTCTGCCTCTCCAGCGCCATCGTAGATGGTCAGCCATTGCGCCGGGCCATAAGTCTCGTCCCGGCCATCGGGGCCGTTCAGCGCCTCGAGCCAGGGTGTGTTCGCGCCAATTTCAGCGCAGGCCTTCACGATCTTTTCGCTGCCTGGCGGACAAAGGCTTGTGCCATCGTTGCCGCCGGCGATGCCGACAAAGGCCACCAGGTCGTCACGCAATTGAGGGTGGTCTTTCAGCGTCTTGCGAGCGACAGTCACTCCCAGCGAGTGTCCGACCAGGCTGAAGAGGTGCGAGCCGGTGTAGTCGCGCACGGCCTCGATAAACGCGTACAGGTCTGAAACGTTGATGTCGTTGCTGGTCATCGCCGGCACGCCGGTCACTTCGCATCGGGGGTCAGGTCGGGATTTCGCCGCCCCTAAGCCTGCGCCGCGACCGTTGTATGACAGCGCCCAGAGCGCCTGATCGCTCCAGCCTGCGGCGCGAAAGTCGTCGGCCACCAGACGCCAGTTACAGGCGTCGCCCGTGTTGCCGTGAACAAAGATCACAGGCACGTGCCCCGGTGGATCACCGCGATGCGTGCCGCCGAATCCTCCCAAGGGAAGGGCGTGTTCGCTGTCAGTCAGCATCGGGAAACCAGCGGCAAAATCGCGATCAGCGGGTTCTGGTGTTTGCGCCTGCACTCCGCTGATCACCAAGGTGAGCAGGGGGGCTAGCAGCCAGTGTGCTCGCGTGGCTCTTGGGCCGCTCGCCTGTGCAGAGTTGGTTGGGCTTCGCATCTCAGACTCCTCGATGACTCGTGTATGCCAGGCGCCGACCCGACAGGTCGCATGCCCGTTGTTTGTTTGCTGGGCGGGGGGTTATCTGCCGGCTTCTGCGAGCAGCGCCTGGACCTCATGCGCCACGACTCTCGCCCCATTGCCGCCCAGCAGGATCGTGTAGTGGTTGGTGTCAGGGACCTCGGCGGCACTGAACTGAGCGATTCCCCGCGAGGCTTTGGCCACACGTTTCGCCGGATAAAGCGGCTTGTCGTTCATCAATCCGCGGGGTGCGCGCAGGAATCGGACGGGGCACTGCAGCTGCAGAAGCGAGGCGGGCACCAGGTCTTCGAACAGTTGGGTGCGGACGTCTTGCAGGAGTGCGCTTTTTCGTGTGGCCGGTCGCAGCTCGGGGGCGTTGCCGACGAGGTCGTAATCGATGTAGTCCTCCAGGTAGGTGGACCAGTCATGCTTGAGCGCGGGGTGGTCTCGCCAGTAGTCACGGTAGGCCGCATGACTATCGAAGCTCATGTCGAGGCGCGTGAGGGCCGGGCCTAGAACTTTTTGCACCAGCTTTTCGATCATCCATTCGCCAAACGGCAGGCGATGCAGCGGCAACGGCGGCATGATCGGCAAGCCGCCATCGGCCATGAGCAAGGCGCCGGCGCGGCTGGGGTGCTGCGCGGCCATCACCGCGGCAATGAATGCACCCATGGAGTGCCCGAGCACGACATCGGCCCGCGAGAGTTTGAAGTGGTCGAGCACCGCCACCATATCCGCCGCGTGGGCGCGCATGCCCCAAGGGCCGGGAATGCCGCGACTGGCACCTCGGCCCCGCAGGTCGGGTGCCAGCAATTGCACCTCGTTGCCGAGCGCTTCTGCCAATGCCAGGAACTCGCGGTGCGAGGCGGTGATGCCGTGAATCGCCAGGATGACCGGGCCGCCACGGCCCCATCGAGCGACCGTCAGGTCACCGCCTTCGACGGCGACGGTGTGCGTGGAGTAGGTCAGCGAATCGGTGTGCGGGGACGCTGCAATGCTCATGGTGTCGTGCTCTCAGTGCGGGGCATCAGCGCGCTGCGCCGGATTTTTCCCGCTTCGTTACGTGGAAGTGCTTCGACAAACTCGAAGCTGCGGGGAACCTTGTACTTGACCAGCGACTCCGCGCATCGAGTGCGCAGTTGTTCGGCGGTCAGTGACGGGTCCCGGGTTTCGACCACCGCATGGACCCGCCGGCCGAGGTCGTCATCGGGCAGGCCCACAACCGCGACGTCGCGGACCAGGGGATGTGCGCTGATCACGGCTTCAACCTCAGCTGGATAGACGTTGGAGCCACCGCTAATGATGAGGTCGGTGCGTCGGTCGGCCAGGTACAGATAACCGTGGTCATCGACATGACCGAGATCGCCCACGCTCCGGTACCCATCGCCGTGCTCGGCCAGCGGCGGCGCGCCGACGTAGGCGTATTGGGCGGCGCCATCGCCGAAGCGTGAAAAAACTTCGCCGACCTCACCAATCGCGCGCTCTCGGCCGTCAGGATCGAGAATCTTGATGTCCGTCATGAAGCCGGTGCCGACGCTGCCACGATGACTGAGCCAGTCGGTACCGGAGATCGTGGTCAGGCCGGTGATCTCCGTGGCCGCCCACAACTCCCAGACTCGATCAGCACCAATTCGGTCGATCCAGCCGAGCTTGGCCCAGTCCGGACACGGCGCTGCAAGGTGCCAGAGCTTGCGGATGGAGCTGAGGTCGCGTTGCGCCAGACCCTCGGTACGCAACATGCGCTGCATCATGGTCGGCACCATGTTGAGTACCGTGGGCTGATGGCGTTCGATGAACGTTAGCGCCTGCTCGGCATTGAAGCGTTCGTTCAGCGCGATTGCCGCGCCCTGAAACAAGGCAATTTGCGAGAAGAAGAATGCCTGGTTGTGAAACAGCGGGCCCGGCGAAAACACCAGATCGCCGGGGCGGAAATCGAGCACGGCCGCCAGCGGGTGGCCCTGCCATGGAAACGCGAACGCGCCGGGCGACACGATCAGCTTGGGCTTGCCGGTGGAGCCGCCGGATGCGATGGCCTTGGCCGGTTGTGAGATGCGGTCTGGGGGCAGGGTATCTGGCCAGGCGGCGAGATCATGCAGATCTGCCGTGCGGATGGCGTCGAGGTCTGCGTCATCACTGAAGATCGCTGCCGCATCAACCAGCCCCAGCAGTGCATCGCGTTCGACCTTGGGCAGGCGAGCACTAACCGGGGTCGGGCAGGCACCGAGCTTGTAGGCCGCCAGTGTCACGAGCACATGCTCGAAACTGTTATGAAGGTGGATGGCAATGCGTTGGTGCTGGCACACACCTCGGGCGGCCAGCGCGTGGGCCAGACGGCTGGACTGTCGGTCCAGTTCGCGCCGGGTGTATGTCGAAACGCGACCGTCCTGATGCAGCAGATACACGGCGGCCGCGTTGGGTTCTTGCGCGGCCAGGGCATGCAGGGTGCGGCCTGGGGTCCATAGATCAGTGGCGTTCATGGGCGGGCTCCGTTTACGGGCAAGGGGCGTCGGCGGTCAGCGGGTGTGCCCACAGAAAATCGAGTGTGGCTCGGGTCAGGTCCGGTCCGAGTGGGTCGGTTAGCAGCAGGTCGCGAGGTGAGCCGTCGGATTCGCCCTGCGACCAGGCATGGCCCATCCCGTTGACCAGCCAGCGCTGGACCAACACGCAGCCCTGGGCATTCTCGTAACTGTCGATCTCGTAGCTGTGCCCGCCGGGCACTTGTCCGATTCCGGTACGCGCTGGCTCACGCGAAACGCTGCCGTTGTTGGCGCCGTCATCGGCCCAGTCGTCGCTGGCCAGATACTGGCCCACGATTAGGTCGGCATTGGGGTAGGGCACTTGCAAGTCCTGGCTACCCTGCAACACAAGCGCCGGAATGACGCGAGCGTGATCCCCCATCGCCTGATAGGCCCGTTCACCGGACACCTCCGCCGGCAGGTAGGCAATGCCGGCCGTACAGGTCGTGCCCTGATACTCGCAGCCGGCATAGATCATCAC
>NZ_CAXRDQ010000014.1:0-46450 GCF_964229365.1 Abyssibacter sp.
GCGGCATGGTCGCCGGCCTGATCAACGACATTCCGACGTGTCAGGAACTGATCGATCGGATCATGACCGAAGCGGACGGCATCATCCGGGAGCGTTTGGCGAACGCGCTTTGACCCAGCGTCGGGTAACCATTGACGGCTCGACGGGCCCAGCCTGGGAGCTTGCTTCGGGCACGTGGCCGGTGCTCCAGGCAACGGCGTTTTCAGTACCCCCGCCGTTGAATGACGTGAGCGTCGCGCTCCAGCGCCTCGCGAAAATCCGGATGGGCGATCGTGATCAGGCGTCGAGTGCGCTCGGCCAGGTTTTGCCCCTTGAGTTCGGCCGCGCCGAATTCGGTGACGATGACATCCACCTCGCTGCGGGCGGTGGTCACAGGCCCTGACAGCCGGGCGGTGATGCGGCTGAGGCGGCCGCCCTTGGCGGTCGCGGGCAGGGCGATGATCGACCGTCCACCCGGCGAGCGCGCACCGGCGCGGACATAATCGACTTGACCGCCGGTGCCGCCGAAGTAGCGGTCACCGCTTTGCTCTGCGTTGACCTGGCCGGTCAGGTCGACCTCGACGGCCGAGTTGATCGTCACCAACTGATCCAGTTGGGCGAGCACGGCGGCATCGTGGGTGTAGCCTGCGCGACGCATACCCAACTGGGGATTGCGGTCGGCGAACGCGAACAAGCGGCGCGTACCGATCAGTGCGCCGGTGATGGATACGCCCGCATCGACGGACTTGCGGGCGTTGGTCACCACACCAGCCTCGACCAAATCGACCAGGCCGTCGCCGATCATGCCGGAATGCACGCCGAGGTCGCGACGGTCGGTCAGCAGGCGCAAGGTGGCATCCGGGACCGCGCCGATTCCGACCTGCAGAACGCTGCCATCTTCGATGTATGCGGCCAGCATTGTCGCGATGGCCTGGTCCGTTTCGGTGACTGGGGCGGCCTGCACCTCGACCGGGGGGCGTGAGACCTGCACGGCACAATCAATCTTCGATGCAGGTAGCAGTGCGTCGCAGTGCGTGAATGGCACCTGATCATTGACCTCGGCAATCACCACCCGGGCTTTCGCCACGGCAGCTTGAGTAAAGTCGTTGATCAGTCCATAGCTGTGATTCCCGTTCGCGTCGGGCGGGCTCACTTGCACAAAAGCCACATCGCAGCCGATCAGCCCCTGCTCGATCATGGGCGCCACCTGGCCGACGTGGCAGGGAATGATCTTGAGCCGCTGTACCTTGCTCAGGGCGCGCAGGGCGCCCATCGCTCCCATGCTGGACAACCCGATGCGATCCGCTGCCGCGATCGTGAGCACGCCGGAAAAACTGGTAGCCGCAAAGGCTGATAGCTCGCCGACCGCCTCGGCCTGGGCAATCAACGTTTCGATCAGCGTGCTCGGCTCGCCACAGGCTTGACCCCAGATGATGTGGTCGCCGGGACGCAGATAGCGGGTCAGGTCGAGATCGGTCGCGTGGCTCGTTGCCGTCATGTACGTGCGGCCAGCTTCAGCAAGGTTTGAGCGCGTGCCAGATGCGGCCGGTCGAGCATGCTGCCTCGATGGCCGATGGTGCCGGCCTCGGGGTTTGCCGCGAACAGATCGACGATCTCCTGGGCGGCAGCCACTTCGTCCGCATTCGGCGTAAAGGCTTGGTTGATCACGTCCACCTGCGCCGGGTGAATGGCGAGCATGCCGCCAAAGCCGGCGCGTCGAACCTGGATTGCCCGTTCTCGTAGCCCGTCGAGGTCGCGAAAATCGCCATGAATCGTTTCCACGGCTACGACGCCCGCGGCGGTGGCCCCAAGCAGGCACAGGCTGCGCGCGAGTTCGTAGGTGAAGCCATAGCGGCCATCCGAGTCGCGGTTCTCGCTGGCGCCGACGTCATCGGCCAGGTCTTCGGCGCCCCAACTCATGGCCACGAGCCGTGGAGCCCCGCGGTACTGTCCGGTCGTGAACATGCCGGCGGCGGTTTCCGTCACCAGCGCAATGATCGCCGTGGAGCCGGACTCAATGCCATGGGCGGCCTCCAGGGCTGACAGATAGTGATCCAGGCGTTCGATATCTCCCGGCCCGCAGGATTTGGGGAGCATGATGCCGCCGGGCCGACCAGGCATCACCGCGGCCAGGTCGGCCAGGGCGTGCGACCCCTCCAGCGGGTTGATGCGCACCCAGAGCCGCGCCAGGTCATCGGCATGAGCCTGGAGCAGCGCTGGTATCTGTTCGCGCGCCAGCGGCTTCGCCTGCTCGGTCACCGCGTCCTCCAGGTCGAAGATCACGATATCGGCGTCGCTTGCCGCCGCCTTGTGCATCTTGCGCTCGCTGTCGCCTGGCGCAAAAAGCCAGGATCGCGCCGGTATTGGAAGTTGCATCATGAGGGTCGTAGCCTGATCGCAGGCTGTGATCGGACAGGCCGGCTATTCTGTCGCAATCACGAACCGCTTGCTTGCGACCCTCTGATGCCTGCCGCGGCCTCAGGCCGCCATGACCATCACCGCCTTGGCGTTGACGAATTCACGGACACCAAAGCCGCCATGTTCGCGGCCGTAGCCTGAATTCTTGACGCCACCAAAGGGCATGTTGGGCTGAGCCAGGCCGAAGCCGTTGACGAAGACCATGCCGGTGTCGAAGTGCTTGGTGGCCAGTTCGATGGCGCGGTCGGTGTCGGCGCTGAAGATGCCGCCGCCGAGGCCGAAGCGGCTGTCGTTGGCAATGCGCATGGCATCGTCGCTGTCCTTGGCGCGGATCAACGAGGCGACGGGACCAAACAGTTCGTCGTCGTAGGCCGGTTGGCCGGGCTCCACGTTTTCCAGCACCGTCGCCGGGTAGAAATAGCCGGGACCGTCTGGTTTCTCACCGCCGCATAGCACGGTGGCGCCGGCGTCCACGCTCTTGCGCACCTGGTCGTGCAGGTCATCGCGCAGGTCTTGGCGGGCCATGGGACCGACATCCGTGTCGTCCGCCATCGGGTCACCGCTCTTCAGCGACTGCATGGCCTGGACGAACCTGTCCTTGAACTGATCGTAAACGGCGTCGGTGACGATGAAACGCTTTGCAGCCACGCAGGTCTCGCCATTGTTGTAGACCCGGCCCATGACGCACATCTGCACGGCCCGGTCCAGATCGGCGTCCTCCAGCACCAGATAGGCGTCGTTGGAGCCGAGTTCCAGCACCGTTTTCTTCAGGGCCTTGCCCGCCTGCTCGCCGATGATGCGTCCGGCCGACGGACTGCCGGTGAGCGTCACGCCACGCACCTTGTTATGGGCGATCACGGCATCCGACTGGTCGTGATCGATGACCAGCACCGTGAACAGGTGCTCGGGCAATCCGGCTTCGCGATAGATCCGCTGCAGTTCCAGCGCACTGCCGGTGACCGATTCGGCGTGCTTGAGCAGCACGCCGTTGCCCGCCATCAGATTGGCGATGGAGTAGCGCACCACCTGATAGCACGGGAAATTCCAGGGCTGGATGCCGTAGATGACGCCGATTGGCTCGTAGGCGACCAGGCCGTACTCGCCACTTTGCAGCTCGCGGCGTTCGGTGGCGAGTTGTGCGGGCGCGTGCTCGGCCGTCCACTGGCAGATGCCGGCACAAAGCTCGACCTCTTCCATCCCCTGTGACCGCAGCTTGCCCATCTCGGTGGTCATCAGATCGGCCAGCTTGTCCTGATTGGCGGCCAGGCCCTCGCCGATCTTGCGGATGATGTCGGCCCGATCTTCTAGCGAGACCAGCTTCCATTGCTCGAAGGCCTCGTGGCAGCGGTCGATCGCCGCTTGCATTTGCTCATCGCTCATCTGCGGATAGCGGGCGAGTTCTTCGCCGGTGTTGGGGTTGTGGGTGATGGCGTCGCTCATGTTGTGTACTCCAGGGAGTGGGAATGGCGGAGGGGTCAGGCCAGTTCCGCGAGCAGAATGGCGCAGGCGAAACCGGCCGAGGTGGCCAGGGCGACCCAGGGGCCTCCCTGTTCAAAGGCTTCGGGGAACATGGTGTCGGCCAGCATTGCGAGAATGCCGCCGGCCGCCAGGGCCAGCAGAAAGCTTTCGCCGGCGGCGGGAATATCGGCCAGCAGGACGTAGCCGAGCACGCAGGAGGCCGTGCAGGCGATGCCGACCAGCGACCAGGCCACGATGATGTAGGTGGCCGAGCGGCCGGACTGGCGCATGCCCACCGTGCTGGCGATGGCCCCAGGCAGGTTGGACAGGAACACCGCGCCGAGCAGCACCAGCCCCAGGCCGGGGCCGCTCTCGGCCGCCAGCCCCATGCCGATGGCCGCGTTTTCGGGAATGCCGTCGAGCACCGTGCCCATGAGTACGGCCATGCCGCTGATGCCGGCCTGCTGGCGTGATTCCGGAATCCGCGCGGCCTGGGGCATCACGTCCTGCGGGTCGTTGCCTTGCAGCCGCGGACTTTCGTCGGCGGCGCGGTCCAGCAGCTGATCCAGTCCGATATAGAGCAGAGTGCCGGCGAACAGGCCCAGCAGGGCATAGCCCACCGAGCCGGTCTCGACAGCTTCGGCCATCAACTCGAAGGTCAGCGCCACTACCAGCGTGCCGGCGCCGAAGGCGATCACGGCGGCCAGCAGGCGGCGTGGGATGTGGACCAGCAACCCCAGCGCCACGCCCAGCGGAAACGCGGCGCTGGCCAGCAGGCCGTAGAGCAGGGCGGCCGTCACTGGTTGGACTGGCGGCTCCGAATGGCCTTGATCAGCTCATCCTTGTTCATCTGGCTGCGGCCCTCGATGTTCAGTTCAGCGGCCCGGTTGCTCAGCTCGTCCACCGATCGGGATTCCAGTGAGGTATTGGGGTTGCCGGTGCCCTGGGTGTTCTTGTTCGGGGTCCGGTTTTCTTCGCGGCGCTGGCTGTTGACGGTGCGTGCGGCGATGGACTTCGCCTCGTCCGCGGAACGGCCCCGGTCGAGTTCGCTCTGCTTGACGTGCTCGTATTGCCGTTCGTCCTTGTCGCTCCATGCTTGTGGCATTGCGCTCTCCTGTGTCGTGCGAACACCGGGCTCAATGCCCGGCATCCGGCTCGGGGGGATGAACCTGTTCGCGCAGCTCGGCCACCTGCTCCGGTGACACCTGCGCCCGTTCGGGGGCGCGTTCGCCAAAGCGTTCGCGGACATAGCTCGCCAGCGTGGCGACCTGTTTATCGTTCAGCCGCCAGGCGAAATCAGGCATGGTCAAAACGGTCGGATCTTGCTGCGTCTGCACACCCTGGGCACCCTGCAGAATCACCTTGATCAGGTTTGACGGGTCGTCCTGTGCGGTGGCGGAGTTGTTAACCAGTGCCGGAAACGCGCCGGGCATGCCCTGGCCCTGCAGGTGACAGGCCTGACAGTTGTCCATGAACAGGCGTTCGCCGGCGGTGACGCCACCATGGCCGTCGCCGATCGGCACGGCGGGCGGTGGCATCTTGCCGATCCGGATGGCCTGCGCTGTGCCGGATTGAGCCGGTCGCGAGGCAACCGACGGCGACAGGCCGCTGTTGTCGCCCGTCGGGGCGGTCGCGATCACAGTCTCGCCGTCCTCGTAACGCAGCGATTTCAGATAGGTTGCGATGGCCCGCAGGTCGTCTTCGGTGAGGTATTGCAAGCTGTCGTGGATGGCTTCCTTCATCGTTCCGGTTGCGGCGCTGCGTGACGCGGCCCCGGTTTGCAGGAACTGGACGATCTCGTTTTCCGGCCAGTCGGCCAGGCCCGGAGCGTCGCTAGTGCCTTCGCCGGCGGGCAGACGTGGTGCGTGCCAGCCCTGGATGCTGTGACCCATGAAGGCCTGGTCGGTCTTGCGCGCCATGGCCAGGTTGCGGGGTGTGTGGCAACTGCCGCAATGGCCTGGCCCCGTCACCAGATAGGCCCCTCGGTTCCAGCGGTCGGACTGCTGCGGATCCGGCTCGAACCGGCCGTCATCGAGGAACAGCAGGTTCCATCCCCACATGGCGGCCCGCCAGCTGAATGGCCACATCAGTTCATTACGCTTGTTCGGGACAGCCTGCGGCTCGACATGCTGGAAATAGGTCCACAGCGCCTCGACGTCCTCATCGCTTAGATGCGTGTAGGCCGTGTACGGCATGGCCGGATAAAGGTGTTTGCCGTCCTTGCCGACGCCCTGGCGCAATGCGGTGGTGAATTCCGCCTGCGTCCAGTCGCCGATGCCGTGTTCCGCATCCGGCGTGATGTTCGACGAATAAAGCGTTCCGAACGGCGTTTCGAAGGCGAAGCCACCGGCGTAGGGCGGGCCGTCCGATGCGGTGTGGCAGGCGGTGCAGTCGGCCGCCCGCGCGAGATAGGCACCGCGGCGAATGGTGTCGCCGTCTGCCGAGTCCAGCGCCTCGGCCGACACCGCCAGCTCGACCGGTTCGGCCTGGCTGTACTGCTGGGCCAATGCCGAAGTCGCCGCACCCGCCAGGAGCAGGACCAGCAGCGCAGTCATCCATGAAAGGGTGTGCTGACCCATGGCGCTAGACCAGCAGGCCGGGCGCATCGAGATACCGGCTGCGTATGCCGTCGATCATGAAATAGGTCAGCGCGCCCAGGGTACTGGTGGGATTGACGCCGAAGTTCTGCGGAAAGGCGCTGGCGCCGGGCACGAACAGGTTGGGCACATCCCAGACCTGCATGTACTTGTTGACCACGCTGGTGGCGGGGTCGTCGCCCATGATCGCGCCGCCGGTGTTGTGCGTGGTCTGGTAGGGCACGATGTCGTAGGGGCCCTTGCGCAGGTTCTTTTCGATCAGCCGGGGTGTGGGCGACATGGCCTGGGCAATTTTCTCGGCCTTGTTGGTCGTGAACTCCGACATCTTCAGATCGTTGTCGTGGAAGTCGAAGGTCATGCGCAGCAGCGGCTGGCCGAAGGCGTCCTTGTAGGTGGGGTCGAGATCCAGATAACAGTCCTTGTAGGCCATCGACGAGCCATGGCTGCTGATCGACAGGCTGGAGTTGTAGGACTTGGCCAGCGCCTGTTTCCACTGGCCGCCCCACTTGCCGGCGGCCTCGGGCGTGCGGGTCTGGTTAATCGGCCGGCCGCCGGTCTGCCAGGTCACCAGATAGGCGCCGCCGAGAAAGCCATGCTCGCTGTGGTCGAAGGCCGCCGTCTGCCAGTCAAAGACGGCCTGGCCCAGCGCGCCGGCACCGACGAAGGGATTCATGATCTCGTCGTCGAAATAGACATCCACCGAGCCCATGGTCTGGTAGGCGTAGTTGCGCCCCACGTTGCCGCTGCCGGTCTCCGGGTTGTACGGCTCGCCGATGCCGGAATTGAGCAGCAGTTGCACGTTGTGCACCGCGTAGGCGCCGCAGATCACCAGATCCGCCGGTTGTTCGACGATCTGGCCGTCCGGGTCCACATAGCGCACGCCGGTGGCGCGCTTGCCGTCGTCGGCCAGCAGGATGTGGGTCACCTGGCAGCCGGTGCGTAGTTCAAAGTTCGGCTTGGGCATGAGCACCGGATGGATGCAGGCCTGCGGCGAGGCCTTGGAATTGTTGTAGCAGCCGAAGCGCTCGCAAAAGCCGCAGAAGGTGCAGCCGCCCATGCGCACGCCATAAAGGTTGGTATACGGCGCCGAGGCATTGGCCGCCGGCACCGGAAACGGGTGCATGCCGGCCTTTTTCGCGGCGTCATCAAAGATGTTGGTGGCGTTCACCCGCTTGAGCGGGGGCAGCGGAAACGGGGCGCTGCGGTCGCCGGCGAAGGGGTTGCCGCCTTCCTGGAATTCGCCATTCACCGAACCGGCCTGACCGGAAATGCCGCAAAGGCGCTCGAAGCGCAGGTAATGCTGCTCCAGCTCCTCGTAGCTGATGCCCCAGTCCTGGATGGTCATGTCATCGGGGAGAAAATCCTCGCCGTAGCGTTCGATGGCCCAGGATCGATAGCGGAAGTCGTCCGGCATGCCACGCCAGGTCTGGCCGTTCCAGTGAACCATCGCGCCGCCCACGCCGGTGCCGAGCAGAAAGGAGCCGAGGTGGCGCATGGGCAGCGCGGTCTGGTCACGCTTGTTGCGGAAGGTCAGCGTGGATTGCGACAAATCCTGTTGCAGTTCATGGCGAATGCCGTATTTCAGCTCATCCATGATCTGCGGATAGGCGAAGTCGGGATCGGTGTTGCGCCATGGGCCGCGCTCCAGCGCCACGACCTCCAGGCCGTCTTCGGTGAGTTCCTGGGCGGCGATGGAGCTGGTCATGCCGAAACCGATGCAGACGACATCGACGGGCTTTTTCTTGATCGCCATGCTCAAACTCCGTGTATCGAGACGGGCGGGTAGGGGTAAGGCTGATCACTGCGCTCGGGCCAGGTGTAGAAATTGCCGCGCGCGCCGGGGAAGCCCAGCATCGTCCAGCCCGCCATGTCGCGATTTCCGCCGTACATGGGATCGGACAGAAAGCCTTCCTTGCTCATGCGCAGCAGCAGGTTGAAGAAGACCACGCTGTCGATGCCGTCCAGCGATCGGACGCCGTCATCCACGCCGGTGAGCAGGTCGTCTTGTTGATCGGTCGCCAGCTGTGCGAATCGCTTGCCGTGATCCTGCTGCGCGCGCCGGTCCAGCGCCCGCAGCCCGTCACGCATCAGTTCGGCCGGCGGTCGGCGTGACTGATAGCCCTGGCTGGGGACGCCGTTGGAAAACGGGCCTTGCATGTACCACCGCGCGCCGCTGCCGAAAGGCCGGCCAGCTGGCGGTCGATGAACTCGGGGATACCCAGTGCGCTTGCCGCCGGACTTAGCTCGTCTTCGGGGATGATGCGGTCGGCGGCGGCAGCGAGAATGGCCGCGTCATCGGCATTCAGTACCTGCCACTGGTAGTCGCCGCCGGGGCCGATCTTGCTCGGCGCGGCCAGCGGTGTCGGTGCGGCGCCCCGGGCCAGCGTCGCGGCCCCGGTCGCAGCCGCGACCGCAGCGCTGCCTTTAAGAAATTTTCGTCGATCCAACTGCGTCATGCGAGGCTCCCTGACGGGGGCTCACGTCGCCGGACGTCACCAATCCTTTGGTTCCTGACGCATCCGTGCGTCGTGGAGCGATGTTCAGTCTGTTCTGAACGGCTTCGGCCCCAGGAGTTCCCCGGACCGGGCCGCGGTTACGAGAATCCGGTGGGCGGACCGCCTGAAACCGCCTCGAATTTCAGTTCGTCGGAGGGGCGGATGTCGGCCTTGACCACCCGGCTCATCAGCGTCAGCGCGCGTTCATTCGCTTCGGCATCGACACTGGCCACGCAGTCGCAGGGCACGAACAGGCCAAACTCCCGCATGTAGGCATCGTGCGCCGTGAACAGCACGCAGACGTCGGCGGCGAAGCCCGCCAGGATCAGGGTGTCGCGGTCCAGATGCCGGAGCAGGATTTGCAGCGTGGTGCCGAAGAAGCCGGAGTGCCGCGGCTTGAGTACAAAGTAGTCGTCGTCTTCGGGATGCAGCAGTTCGGAAACCGGCTTACCCGGTGCGTCGTCCGCCGTGCAATGGCGGATCACCCCGGCAAAATCGGAGCGCCACTGACCGAAATTGTCGTTGGCGTAGATCACCGGTATGCAGGCCGCCTTGGCCTGAGATTTCAAGGCCTTGATTCGATGCGCCGCGTCCAGTGCGTCCCGGGCGAAGCGCTCGGATTCGCCATCGACCTGCATGTCGTTGATCACGTCGATCAGGATCAACGCGGTGCGTTCGGGCTCGACGCAGGTGCGGACTTGCGGATGCTCGGCGCGATCGTTCATGTCGGTTCCGACAAGCCAGCGCCGGCCGAGTTGCACGCGGCCCGCGGAACATGCTCCCGCGTTGCCGATCAAAGCAGCCATGACTTCTGCCTTTCACAACATCTATGCCCACGGTTATTTGCGCGCGGCCGTGTGCGTGCCGCATGTCCGGGTGGCCGACACCGTCTTCAACACCGAGCGCACGATTGCGCTGGCGCGGCAGGCCTCGGATCAGGGCGCGGCGGTGGCGCTGTTCCCCGAACTGGGGCTGTCCGCCTACACCAACGACGACCTGTTCCAGCAGGAGGCGCTGCTGGATGCCGTGCTGGCCGCAGTCGAGGCGGTGGTTGAGGCCAGTGTGGATCTGACGCCGATGTTGCTGGTGGGCGCGCCGCTGCGCTTCGAGGGCAAGCTGTTCAACTGCGCGGTCGTGGTCCATCGCGGCCGCATCCTGGGCGTCGTGCCCAAGAGCTACCTGCCGAACTACCGTGAGTTCTACGAAAAGCGGCAGTTCACCGCCGCCCGTGATGCGGTGGGCCAGACCCAGCGGCTGCTGGGCGAGGAGGTGCCGTTCGGCAACGATCTGGTCTTCGACGCGGTGACCGTCGACAACTTCTCGCTGCACGTGGAGATCTGCGAAGACCTCTGGTCGCCCGTGCCGCCCAGCACTTACGCCGCGCTGGCTGGGGCCACCGTGCTGGCGAATCTGTCGGCGAGCAACATCACCATCGGCAAGGCTGAATTCCGCCGCGATCTCTGTGCCTCGCAGTCCGGGAAATGCGTGGCGGCCTACCTTTATTCCGCGGCTGGCGCCGGGGAGTCCACGACCGATCTGGCCTGGGACGGCTACGCGCTGATCTACGAGAACAACGACCTGCTGGCCGAATCCGAACGCTTTGCGGATGACGAGCAGATCATCGTCACCGATGTCGATCTGGAGCGCCTGGCGCAGGACCGCATGCGCCTGACCAGCTTCAACGACGGTGTTGGCGATCACCGCGACAAGGTACGGGCGATGCGGCGCGTGGCCTTTGATTTCGCGCTGCCTGGCGGTCGTTATGCCCTGCTGCGCGATGTGCCGCGGTTTCCCTTTGTACCGGCCGACCCCGCCAGGCGCGACGAGCGCTGTTTCGAGGCCTACAACATCCAGGTGCACGGCTTGATCAAGCGGCTGCAGGCGACCGGCATCGACAAGCTGGTGATCGGCGTGTCTGGCGGTCTGGATTCGACCCATGCCCTCATTGTCGCCGCGCGGGCCATGGACCGCTTGGGGCTGCCGCGCAGTCACATCCTTGGTTACACGCTACCGGGTTTCGCCACCAGCGACACGACCAAATCCAACGCCTGGGCGTTGATGGACGCCCTGGGCATCACCGCCGAGGAGATCGACATCCGGCCGACCTGTCGGCAGATGCTGGAAGACCTGGGCCATCCGGCCGCGCGCGGCGAGCCGGTTTACGACGTGACCTACGAAAACGTCCAGGCCGGGCAGCGCACGTCACATCTGTTTCGCCTCGCCAATCACCATGGCGCGCTGGTGCTGGGTACAGGCGATTTGTCGGAGCTGGCCCTGGGCTGGTGCACCTCTGGTGGGGGCGACCAGATGTCGCATTACCACGTCAATGCCAGCGTGCCCAAGACGCTGATCCAGCATCTGATTCGCTGGGTGATCGCCTCCGGGCAACTCGACGCCACGGCCGGCGAGATTCTGCAGGCCATCGTCGACACGGAAATTTCTCCGGAACTTGTACCGGGGGAATCGGACCAATCCGAGGGGCCCAGTCAGAGCACGGAGGCGAAGATTGGTCCGTACGAGTTGCAGGATTTCAATATCTATTACGTCACCCGCTTCGGGTTTCCGCCGAGCAAGGTGGCGTTTCTCAGTCACAGCGTCTGGGGCGATGTGGAGGCCGGCGAGTGGCCGGCGGACTTCCCCGACGCCAAGCGCCGGGCGTACTCCCTGGGCGAGATCCGGCATTGGCTGGAGGTCTTTCTCCAGCGCTTTTTCGGCAATTCCCAGTTCAAGCGATCGGCGATGCCCAACGGGCCGAAAGTCGGCTCGGGTGGTTCGCTCTCGCCGCGCGGCGATTGGCGTGCCCCCAGCGATTCCGAGGCACGAATCTGGCTGGACGAACTGCGCCGCAACGTGCCCGACGACTAGGCTGCCGCATGGCGTCCGGGCCGCGGCAGGTGACGTCGCCGGTTGCCTCGTCGCGCATCCATCCCGAGGCCGCGCCGATTGAAATCGCGGCCATCAGCCCAGGTCTTCCGCCCGCGCAGCAATGCGCTGGTGGTCGTGTTCGGCGCGTTCATGGTCGTCGTCGTGGCCGGGACTGCGACAGCGGTGATCCTCTACGCGAATTCCGCATTCGTGACCGGCGTGGGTGAAACCCTGCAGCAGCCCGTGCCGTTCAGCCACCAGCACCATGTGGCCGAACTGGGTATCGACTGCCGCTACTGCCATGCCGACGTGGATCGCTCTGCCGTGGCCGGCGTACCGCCGACCTCGACCTGCATGAGCTGCCATTCCCAGCTTTGGACCCACGCGCAGATGCTGGAACCGGTCCGCAAGAGCCTGGAGCGCGACGAGCCGCTGCGCTGGAACCGCGTGCATGACCTGGCCGATTACGTCTATTTCAATCATGCGGCGCATGTGAACAACGGCGTGGGCTGCGAGTCCTGTCATGGTCGGGTGGATCGCATGCCGTTGGCCCGGCAGGTCCAGCCGCTGACGATGAGCTGGTGCCTGGATTGCCATCGCAACCCGGGGCCGAACCTGCGGCCCGAGCAGGCGATCACGGCCATGGGCTTCGACGCCGCAGCCGTCGACAGCCATGCGTTGCTGGAGCGCTACGGCATTCAGGTCGATCGCCTCAGCGACTGTTCGGTGTGTCACCGATGAGCCGGGTGCTGTCCCTGGAGGAGCTGCAAGCCTCGCTGGCGGTATCCGGAAGCGGGCCACGCTACTGGCGCAGCCTGGACGAGCTGGCCGGCAGGGAGGGGTTCGGCGAGCTGCTACGCGAGGAGTTCCCCCGGCTCGCCCCGCTGTGGGAGCAAAGCGTCGACCGCCGCGGCGTACTCAAACTGATGGCGGCCGGTCTCGCGCTGGCAGGTCTGGGCGCTTGCAGCCGCCCGGCCGAAGAGATCGTGCCCTACGTGAATATTCCGGACGGGCAGACCCCGGGCCGCGCCCGGCACTACGCCACCAGCCTGTTCGTCAATGGGCATGCCCACGGCGTGATCGCCAAGACCCTGGAAGGGCGGCCGGTGAAGCTGGAAGGCAATCCCGATCACCCGGCCACCCTCGGCGCCTGCGACAGCTGGACCCAGGCGGCCTTACTGGGGTTGTACGATCCGGATCGCTCCCGCACGCCGCGTTTTCGCGACCAGGTCTCTACCACTGGCGCATTGCTGGACGCATTGCTGCCACGGCGCAAACACTGGGACCGGACGGGCGGCGAGGGGCTGGCCTTCGTGCTGGGTGATCGCAACTCGCCCAGCGAACAGGCGCGGCTGCGGGCATTGCGGGCACGCTGGCCAGCCGCGCGCTGGTTCGGTCATGACGCCGATGGCCGGCGCCAGGCGATGCAGGGCGCCGACCAGCTATTCGGGCGGCCTCTGCAACCCGTTCACGACCTGTCGGACGCCGACGTCATCATCAGCCTGGACGCCGACCTGCTCGCCAGCGAACCCGGTTTTCTGGCGCATGCCCGCCATTTCGCCGCGGGTCGCCGGGCCGGCGCAGCCGGTGCGGCGATGAACCGGCTGTTTGTCGCCGAAGCCGCGCCCACAGTGACCGGCGCGGCGGCAGACCATCGTCTTGCCGTGGCCGCAGACGGGATCGATGCGCTGGCGAGGAGCTTGGCGCAGGCCTTGGGGCTGGAGGTCCCGGCCACGGGCTTGCCGGCCTCCTCGGCTGGCCGGGCCGCGGGATGGATCAAGGCTGCCGCGACCGATCTCGCCGCGGCGCAGCGGCCGGTGATCATCGCCGGTGCGCAGCAGTCGCCGGCGGTGCATGCGCTGGCCCTGGCGATGAATGCGCGGCTCGGCGCGCTGGGCCGCAGCCTGCGCCTGCGCGAACCCGATGGCCTCGTCACCGAGCCGCTGCAGAACCTGAACAAGGCCATCGCGGACCAGACTGTTGACTCGCTGATCCTGCTCGACGCCAATCCGGTGTACGACGCGCCGGGTGATCTGGATTTTTCCGAGACGTTCCGGACAGTCCCGTTTCGCCTGCACTGGGGGCCGTATGTCGATGAGACGGCGCGGCTGTGCCACTGGCATGTGCCGGCGACGCATGATCTGGAATCCTGGGGTGATGCGTGTGCGCATGACGGCAGCGTCGGCCTGATCCAGCCGCTGATCGAGCCCATGTATCAGGGGCGAACCGCGCTGCAGATGCTCGCGCTGCTGGACACCGGGCAGGAGCGCGAGGCACGCGGCCTGCTCAGCGATTACTGGCGAGACACCGCAGCACTATCCGGCGGGTTCGACGCGGCCTGGCAGCGTTGGCTGACCGCCGGTGTCGTCGCCGAGGCGCGGCCGGACTTCGTGTCGGCGCGGCCGCTGGCGGACTGGGCCGAGCGGCTACCGGAGCCGACACCGGACCGCGATGGCTTGTTGCTGCAGTTCCGGCTGCACCCCACGGTCTTCGACGGTCGTCATGCCAACAACGGCTGGCTGCAGGAGCTGCCGGCGCCGATGACCAAGCAGACCTGGGGCAATGCCGTGCAGATCGCGCCGGCCACGGCTGCGCGCCTGGAACTGGCCGACGGCGACGTGGTGCGGCTGTCGCTGGGTGAGCGCGCGCTGGAGTCGCCGGTGCTCATCGTCCCCGGGCATCCGCCGGACGCCCTGAGCCTGACCCTGGGCCATGGCCGCACCGCCGCCGGCCGTGTCGGCAATGGTGTCGGCGTGAATGCGGCGCGACTGCGACGCGCGGCCGCGCCGTGGTTCACCGGCGCTGCGGCCATCAGGCGCACCGGCGCCGCCGAGCCGCTGGCCCTGACCCAGAACCACCACCTGATGGAAGGCCGCGAGCTGATCAGGTCCGCAGATGTCGCGACCTATCGACAAGACCCCGGCTTCGCGCAGGAGCCGCCTCCCGACAAATCGCTGTATCCCGAGCCGTCACCGCGCGCCCGATCGGCATTGCCGCAATGGGGCATGAGCATTGATCTGAACACCTGCATCGGCTGCAACGCCTGCGTGACGGCCTGCCAGGCCGAGAACAACATCCCGGTGGTGGGCGCCGACGAAGTCGCCCGCGGGCACGAGATGCACTGGATACGCATCGACCGCTACTACGAAGGCGAGCCGGATGCGCCGCGTATGGCCTTTCAGCCCGTGCCCTGCATGCACTGCGAGAACGCGCCCTGCGAATACGTGTGTCCGGTGGAGGCGACACAGCATTCCAGCGACGGCCTGAACGAGATGGTCTACAACCGCTGCGTGGGCACGCGCTACTGCTCGCAGAACTGCCCCTACAAGGTGCGCCGTTTCAACTGGTTCGACTACAGCAATCAGGCGGCACTGGCGACGCCGGCCGCGGCCAATAATCCGGACGTGACCGTGCGCTCGCGTGGCGTCATGGAGAAGTGCACCTACTGCGTGCAGCGCATCCGCAGCGCCGAGATCGAGGCCGATATCAGCGATCTCCCGCTGGCCGATGGCGATGTGGTCACGGCCTGCCAGCAGGCCTGCCCGACGCAGGCGATTCACTTCGGAGATGTCGCCGATCCGGACAGCGCGGTCAGCCGCGCCAAGGCCCAGCCGCGCGACTACGGCCTGTTGACGCACCTGAACACCCGCCCGCGCACGACGTATCTGGCGAGTCTGCGCAACCCGGCACCAACGCTGGCCAATGGCGACGGCCATGGCGACGACGATGGCCACAGCCAAGACGACAGTGAGTCACCGGCATGAGCGAGCGCGAACCGCTGATGCCGGACCAGCTGACCCACGGCGGGCTCACGCAGCGTGTCAGCGCGCTGGTGCTGGAACGACGGCCACCGCGGTCATGGCGTGTGGGCGTGGTGGTCTGCGCGCTGCTCACGCTGGTGTTCGTCATCGGCCTGAGCCATTTGTTCGCGACCGGGGTCGGCATCTTCGGGCTGAACATCCCGGTCGCCTGGGGGCTGCCGATCACCAACACCATCTGGTGGATTGGCATCGCCCACGCCGGCACGCTGATCTCGGCCGTGCTGCTGCTCACCCGCCAGCGCTGGCGGGCGTCGATCAACCGCTTCGCCGAGGCCATGGCCATGTTCGCCATCGTCTGCGCCGGGCTTTATCCGGTGCTGCATCTGGGCCGGCCCTGGTTCTGGTACTACCTGCTGCCCTATCCCAACGACATGGGGCTTTGGCCGCAGTGGCGCAGTCCGCTGGTCTGGGACTTTTTCGCGATCGCGACCTATCTGCTGTTCACCAGCAGTTTTCTGTACCTGAGCCTGTTGCCGGATCTGGCCAGCCTGCGAGACCGGGCCAGTGCACGGGCCACGCGCCTGTTCTATGGCGTGCTGGCGCTGGGCTGGCGCGGCGATGCGCTGCACTGGGCGCGCTACGAGCGGGCGACCAAGACCATGGCGGCTGTGGCGGCGCCGATCGTCGTGGCGGTAACGGGCATCATTTCGCTGGATCTGGCCGTGTCCATCGTGCCCGGCTTCCACTTCACCATTTTCCCGCCGTATTTCGTCGCGGGCGCGCTGCTCTCCGGCTTTGCCACGGTCGCAATTCTGGCCGTGGTACTGCGCTGGATGTTCGCGCTGGAGGATCTGGTCACCCGCCAGCATCTCGACTACCTCGGCCGGATGATGCTGATCTTTGTCGTCATCGTGAACTACGCCTACACGCAGGAGATGTTCGCGGCCTGGTACTCGGGCGAGGTGGAGTACCGCTACGTGTATCTGGATCGCTGGACGGGCCCTTACGCGCCGGCCTGGTGGGGCATGATTCTGTGCAACGTCGGGCTCACCCAACTGCTGTGGTTCCGGCGCGTCCGCCGCTCACCGCTGGCGATGCTGGCCCTGGGCATCACCACCAATCTGGGCATGTGGCTGGAGCGTTTCCAGATCGTGTTCACGTCCACGCATGCCGACTACATGCCGTCGAACTGGGACACGGTCTGGCCCACGGGCTGGGACTGGGCGATCTACGCCGGGTCGCTGGGTTTGTTCGGCTTGTTGCTACTGCTGTTCGTGCGGCTGATGCCGATGATTTCCATGCATGACATGCGGGCGCAGATTGCCGATCGAGGGCGTGATGGCTAAGCCCATGGGCTGGCTCGCTCGATTGCCGGATGAGGGCGCATTGAGCGCTGCCGTGCAGCAGCTGCGGGCGCAGGGGTGGACGCGGCTCCAAGTGTTCTCGCCGTATCCGATCGAGGGTCTGGCCGAGGCGCTGGGGCACCGCAGCCGGTGGTCCGGCCCGGTGATTCTGCTGGTTGCGCTGGGCGCGGCCGGCGCGGCGTTCGCGATGCAGTGGTACTCCGCGGTGATCGACTATCCCTTCGTGGTCGGAGGCAAGCCGTTCGGGCACTGGGCACCGTTTGCGCTGGTCACCTTCGCCATGGGGCTGCTGGGCACCGTGTTGGCCGCGATCATCGGCATGCTCGCGGGCAATCATCTGCCGCAGCCTTACCATCCGGCCTTCAACGTGCCGGATTTCGCCGATGCCAGCGACGACGGTTTTTTTCTGCTGCTGGCGGCCGATGACCCCCAGGCCGGTGACGAGCCGGCCGTGCACCAGGCGCTGGAAGCCGCCGGCGCGCGCATCGTGGCCGAGGTGCCGGCATGAGGCCGGTGAGTCGTTACCTGATCTGGCTGGCGCTGCCGGCGCTCAGCGCCTGTGCGCAGCCGGATATGGAGGATCAGCCGAAGTACGAGACCTACGAAGCGGCTACCGAGTGGCCGGGGAAGCAATCTGCGAGAACACCGCCGGCCGGCACGGTGGCCCGTGACCGCGAGACCCTGCCGCCGCGGCCGGCAATGAGCCTGGCCTTGCTGGGGCAGGGTCGCCACGCCTTCAACGCATTCTGTTCGCCCTGTCATGGCCGCAGCGGGCGCGGCGACGGCATGGTTGTGCAGCGCGGATTTCCCGCGCCACCCGATCTGAACGCCGATGCCCTGCGATCGATCCCGGCGCGGCGAGTCGTCGACGTGATCACCCATGGGCATGGCGTCATGGTGTCCTACGCCGACCGCGTGCCACCTGGCCCACGCTGGGCGATCGCCGCCTATGTGCAGGCCTTGCAACGCGCTCAGCATGTGCCGATCGCCAACCTGAGCGACGCCGAGCGCCGGCAATTGGAGGCCTTGCCGTGATGCCGCGCGGACCGGCGCTGCTGGCCGCGGTCGGCGTCGTCGCCTGCCTGCTCGGGCTGCGGGTCGACCGCCTGGCGCTGGCCCAGGCCTGGTTGGTTGCCGTGCTCTGCCTGCTGCTGGGTCCATTGGGCGCCCTGGGTGCGCTGGCGACCCACGGCCTGACCGGTGGCCGCTGGGGCGACGCCACGGCCCCGCGCTGGCAGGCGCTGGCCTGGAGCCTGCCGCTGGTGCTGCTCGCGATGCTGCCGCTGCTATGGGCGGTCGACGGGTTGTTCGCCTGGCGAGCCCCGCTCGAATCCTTGCCGGAGGTGGTGCAGGCCAAGACGCTGTATCTGAACCTGCCGTTCTTTCTGCTGCGCTGGGTGGTTTATGCAGTGCTGTGGCTCGCGATGCTATGGGCGCTGCTGCTGCGCCAGGTCCGGCCGCTGGCCTGTGTACTGACGCTGATCGGCTTGCTGTATTCGGTGACCTTTTTCGGCTTCGACTGGGTGCTGTCGCTGGAGCCGAGTTTCTACACGGACATCTTCGGCCTATGGCTGCTGGTCACCGCCGTCGGCGTGGCCGCGGCGTTGGTCATGCTGCTGGACGACGGACGCAGGGCGGCTGCCCGCGCCGATGTCGCCGCGCTGTGGCTGGCTGTGCTGCTGGGCTGGGCATTTCTCGCCTTTGCGCAGTACATCATCGTCTGGTCCGGCAATCTGCCGCATGAGATCGGCTGGTATCTGCATCGCAGCACGCCGCTGTGGCGAGCCGTGAGCTGGCTGGTGTTTGTGCTGCTGGTCGGCCTGCCGTTCTGCCTGCTGCTCACCGGCCGCGGGCGGCGCAGTGGTCGGGTGCTGCGCGCCACGGCTGTGCTGGTGCTGCTCGGTACCGTCTTGCAGGCGGCCTGGTGGATCTTGCCCGCGTTCGACGAGCTGTCGTCGCATTTGCTGTGGCTGCTGCCTGCAAGCCTGCTGGCCCTGGGCGGCGGTCAGGGGGCCATCGTGAGTCACCGACTTGGCCGGGATAGCACATGAATTCGCAGCCTGGCTATGAGATGCAGGATGTCGACCCGCGCTTGCCGGCACGGCTGGCGCTGGCCATGGTCGTTTTTCTGCTGCTGGGCATCGCCACCGTGACCGGCATCATGCTGAGCCTGTGGGCGGTGGATGCGGGGCCGGAATCGCCCTTCGGTGCTGCGGATGAGCCAGTACCCGGCCCGGTCTTGCAGGCTGATCCGCGGGCCGACATGCAGGCGCTGGAGCGGCGCTGGCAAACCGAGTTGAACAGCATTGGCTGGGTCGATCGCGACGCCGGGATCGCACATATCCCGATTCGCGAGGCCATGCAGCGGACCGCGCAAGCCGGGTGGCGCGAGGAGGGCGGATCATGATGGTCCGGCGCTGCCTGCTCACGGCGCTGATGGCCTGGCCGGCCATGCTCCTGGCGCATGGCGATGTCGCGCATCAAGACGCCACGCTGGACAGCGCCCGCTACGAGCAGCGTATCGGGCATCGCATCCCGAGCGGGCTGGTGTTCGCCGATGAATCGGGCCAGCCGCTGCCGTTCGAGTCGCTCATCGGGGACCAACCACTGGTGCTGGTGATGAGCTGGTTCGATTGCCCGAAACTGTGCCCGATGGTGCTCGACGGGCTGGCCCGCAGCGCCGCGCGGGTCGACTTCATGCCGGGTCGGGACTACCGGGTTGCGGCCGTGAGCATCGCCCCGGACGAAGGCCCGGCGCAGGCGCGAGCGCTGCGCGCCGGCCTTGACGATGGCGCGGGTTCCTGGGCGTTGCTCACCGGCTCGTCCGGGCCGATCGACCGGTTGGCCGAGGCGGTGGGCTTTCGCTATGCCTATGACGCCGAGGCGGATCGCTATGCTCATCCGGCTGGCCTGGTCGTGATCGCCCCCGATGGCCGGGTCTCGCGGTATCTGTTCGGCTTGTCGCCCGATCCTAATGATCTAGAGCGCGCGCTCATCGACGCCAGCCAGGGTCAGCTGGGGTCGGTCGTCCAGCAGATCGTGCTGCGCTGTTTCCGCTACAACGCCGAGTCCGGCAGCTATTCGCTGGCGATCTGGAGCGGCTTAAGAATCGCGGCCGTGCTGACCCTCGGGTTGCTGGCGATGCTGGTTTGGTGGCTGCATCGCCGCGCTCAGCGGAGCGTGGTCCATGGCTGAGCAGGCGGGTTACCTCGACACGGTGGAGCAGGGCCTGGCCCTGCACCCGGAACAGGCGGCGACCAGTGCGGCGCAGGTCGATCTGCTGTTCTGGGTGCTCGTCGCCGTCTGCGTTGCGCTGGTGTTGACGCTGTTCGCCCTGGTCATCGGTTTCAGCGTGCGCTATCGGGCGGGTTCCCGGCGGCCGCGGCCGGGGGCGATCGCCGAATCGCTGGGGCGGCGTATCGAACTGGGCGGTGCGGCCGGGCTCACGGTGGCCTTTCTGGCGCTGTTCGCCTGGGCCGGCACGCTCTACCTTTATCTCTACCGCGATCCGGGCGGTGACATGCTCACCGTGAACGTCGTCGCCAAGCAGTGGATGTGGAAGCTGCAGCACCCCAACGGCGCGCGCGAGATCAACACCCTGCACGTGCCCACCGGGCAACGGGTTCGACTGCGCATGACCTCGCAGGACGTGATCCACAGCTTCTACATCCCGGCCTTCCGGCTCAAGCGCGATGCGGTCCCCAGGCTCTATACCACGGCCTGGTTCGAAGCCAGCAAGCCGGGGGAATACCACCTGTTCTGCGCCGAATACTGCGGCACCGACCATTCGCGCATGCGTGGCAAGGTCGTCGTGATGACGCCCGAGGACTATGCCGCCTGGGCGCAGAAGAACGGCGAGGGCGAGGGTCCGGTGCAGGCGGGCGAGCGCCTGTTCACGGCCTATGGCTGCAGCGGCTGCCATCGCGGCCGTGGGACCGTGCCTGCGCCGCGTCTGGATGGCGTGGCGGGGCGCCGCGTGGCACTGGCCGCCGGCGGTACCGTGCTGGCCGACGCGGCCTATCTGCGCGATTCCCTGCTGCTGCCCAACAAACATGTCGTCGCGGGCTATGAACCCGTCATGCCCAGTTATCAGGGGCAGATCCCGGAAGACGAAATCCTGCAGATCGTGACCTATCTGCAATCCCTGGAACCTGGTGACTGGACTGTGGAGCCCCGCCGATGAGCGAGCCTGGTACGCATTATCTGAACGAGGGCTGGACGCTGCGCTCCTGGCTGCTGACCACGGATCACAAGCGCATCGCGTGGATGTATTTCGCGACCATCACGGTGTTCTTCTTCATCGGCGGGCTGGCGGCCCTGCTGATCCGACTGGAACTGCTGACCCCCGCCGGCGAGATGGTCGAATCCGACACTTACAACAAGCTGTTTTCCGCCCATGGCATCGTCATGGTCTGGTTCTTTCTGGTGCCGTCCATCCCGGCAACGATGGGCAATTTTCTGCTGCCGCTGATGCTGGGCGCGCGGGATCTGGCGTTTCCTAAGCTGAACCTGCTGTCCTGGTACATCTTCACGCTGGGCGGGCTGTTCACGATGACAGCGGTGATCGCCGGGGGGGTGGACACCGGCTGGACCTTCTACACCCCGTACTCGACGCTGTTCTCGAACTCGGCCGTGGTGCTGGCCGCCTCGGGTGTGTTCGTGGTCGGATTCTCGTCGATTCTCACCGGGCTGAATTTCATCGTCACCACGCACAAGATGCGCGCGCCGGGGCTGACCTGGATGCGGCTGCCGCTGTTCTGCTGGGCGAACTACGCGACCAGCCTGATCATGATTCTGGCCACGCCGGTGCTGAGCATGGCGCTGTTGCTAATCGTGCTGGAGCGGGTGCTGGGCATCGGTATCTTCGACCCCGAACTGGGCGGCGATCCGCTGCTGTTCCAGCACCTGTTCTGGTTCTACTCGCACCCGGCGGTCTACATCATGATCCTGCCTGGCATGGGCGTGGTCAGCGAGATCATCACCTGCTTCGCCCGGCGGCCCATCTTCGGATACACCGGCATGGTGATCTCGATCATGGCCATCGCGCTGTTCGGCTTCATCGTCTGGGGCCACCACATGTTCGTGGCCGGGCAGAGTCTCTACGCGGGCATTCTGTTCTCGTTCTTCACCTTTCTGGTCGCCGTGCCGTCGGCAATCAAGACACTCAACTGGACGGCGACGCTATACGGCGGCCGCATCCGTTTCACCGCACCGATGATCTACGGGCTGTCGTTCCTGGGGTTGTTCACCATCGGCGGGCTAACCGGGGTGATTCTGGCGTCGCTGGCGGTAGACATTCACCTGCACGACACCTACTTCGTCACCGCGCATTTCCACTACATCATGGTCGGCGGCATGGTCACGGCCTATCTCGGCGGGCTGCATTTCTGGTGGCCCAAGATCACCGGGCGAATGTATTCCGGGCCCTGGTCCATCGTCGCGGCGCTGGCGCTGTTCATCGGCTTCAATCTGACGTTTTTCCCGCAGTTCCTACTCGGTTTTCTGGGTATGCCGCGGCGTTACCACGCCTATCCCGAAGAGTTTCAGCTATTGCATGTGATGTCCTCGCTGGGCGCCGGCGTGCTGGCCGTGGGTTACTTGTTGCCGATGGTTTATTTCGGCTGGTCGCTGTGGCGCGGCAAGCCGGCCGGCGACAACCCCTGGGATGCGACCGGCCTGGAGTGGCAGACCAGTTCGCCGCCGCCCAAGCACAATTTTGTCGACACGCCGACGGTGACCACACGGCCCTATGACTATGTCTGACGGCGCGACCATCGCCAGCCATTTCGAGGATGCCGAGCAGCAGCGCGAGGCGGGGCTGATGGGCATGTGGCTGTTCCTGGCAACGGAGCTGCTGTTGTTCGCCGGCCTGTTCGGCGGCTTCGCGATCTACCGGGGGCTGCACGGCGATGCCTTTGCCGCCGCGGCCCGGCATCTGGACCTGCCGCTGGCCACCGCCAACACGGTGATCCTGCTCACCAGCGGACTGAGCATGGCGCTGGCCGAGCGCATGGCGCATGCCGGCGCGCCCCAGCTCGCGCGCCGCTGGATTGCCGTCACCGTCGCGCTGGGCGCCAGCTTTCTCGCGATCAAGGGGTACGAGTGGCATCACGAGTACAGCGAGGGACTGATGCCGCTGCTGGGCCTGGCCTTCGAATACGACGGCCCGGATGCCGCGCAGGCGCATCTGTTCTTCGACTTCTATTTTGCGATGACCGGCCTGCATGCCTTGCACATGCTCATCGGTCTCGCAGCGCTGGTGCTGCTGTGGATGCTCGGCCGACCGCGTGCGGGGCTGCAACCCGATCGCTACATTCGACAGGTGCAGATCACCGGCATGTACTGGGCCTTTGTCGACGTGGTCTGGGTGTTCGTGTTCACCAGCCTTTATCTGCTGCGCTCATGAATCCGGCGATGCGAACATTGCTGCTGACCTGGGCCGCGTTGCTGGCGGTTTTGGCGATGTCTGTCGCCGTGGCGTTGTTGGCGCTTGGCCCCTGGAGCATCGCGCTCAACCTGGGCCTCGCATTGCTGATGGGCGGGTTGCTGGTCGCGAACTTCATGGACCTGCTCAGCGCAAAACCGCTGATCCGCGTGTTCGCGCTGGGCGCCCTGTTATGGGTTTTTCTGCTGTTCGTGATGCTGCCGGTGGATTATCTGACGCGCTAGCCGGGACGGCGACCACACCGCCCCGGCGGTTATGCGTCAGGCCCGGTCGGCCAGCCCGGCTGCACCCTCGTGCCCGGCACAGGGTGCGCAGCAGAACATGTCGCCGCCGCTTTGAACGCCGTGACCGATGATGCGGCAGCCGCAGTGCTTGCAGCTTGGCGCCAGCATGTGAATGGCGCATTCGAAGCAGTCAAAAACATGGGACTTGCCGCCGACTGAAATGGTCATCGGCCGGTCGTATTCATTACCGCAGGTTTCGCATTGAGCCATGGTCGATCTCCTGTCCGATCAATGGTGGGCGGAAACGGAACTGGACAAACGACCGGCGAGATCCGGCTGCGTGGCCTGGGCGAAATCGCCGAGACTGAGCATGCCCACGAGGCGTTTGTCCTTGTTGACGACCGGCAATCGGCGGAGCTGCTTGTCTTGCATTAACTGCATGGCTTCGAGGATGTCATCGTCTTCATTGCAGTACGCAATGCCCTCGGTCATGACATCCCTGGCCGTGGTCGAGGTGGTGTCCTTGCCGTCGGCTAGGCAGCGAGTGACCAGGTCCCGGTCGGTGACCATGCCGATCAAGCGGTCGTTCTCGCCAACGGGTATGGCACCGATGTCGTTGTCTCGCATCCGCTGAGCGAGTTCGGCGACCGGGACGTCGGGGGTGCAGAGCTCAACGCCCTGATGCATGGCTGTCTTGGTTTCCATTGATTCGTCCTTGGGGCAAATGGCTGTGGCTTGAATGGCCACATGGTTGCGACATATCGATCGGCACCATGTTCCTGTCTTTTTGCGAGGAAACACCGGGGCGAAACGGCTGTCGAACATCGCGCGGGGCACGACATGGAGCATGCAATGACGACATTGAATCCCGAGCTGCAGTTCGCCGTATCCAGCACCTTGCAGGAACGTCTCGCCGAGCTTGATGAGCAGATCACGGCGTCAGAAAGCGGGCAGGAGCCTTGGGTCGCCCGGGCCAGCGAGGCACCGGACGCCGGGGATGCGTCGGTGGCCGACCATCTGCAGACCAAGGAACGTGCGCTGGAGCAACAGGCGGTGGATCAGCGCAATCGCGTGATCGATGCCTTGCAGCGCCTGGAAACCGGCGATTACGGCGAGTGCATCGACTGCGGCACGGAAATCAAGGTTCAGCGCCTGCAGGTGCAGCCCGAGGTGGAGCGCTGTGTCCGCTGTCAGGAGGCGTATGAACACACGCACGCCAATGCGGGTGCGGGCGCCAGCCTGTAACGGCCTACGGCCTACGGCCTACGCGCCGGGTCGCTATGTGGCTCGATGGAGGAGATCCGGGTGCGCATGTCCTCGATGACCAGCTTGCGGTACTTCACCGCGTAACGCACCGGTAGCCGGGACATGGCCTGGATCACCTGATCTTCCTCGTTATCGGATTCGGCTTTGACCATGACGAACTCGCAGCCACGCCGAGCCAGCTCCAGCTGTTTCTCGCGGACCGGCAGACTCGCCCCGATGGAGGCCATGAAGCTGGGGTTGTCCAGATTCCGGGCAGCCTCGGTTTCCATCTGCTTGGCGGGCACCACCGTGATGTCGTCCTCGGGAAAACCCGCATCTTTCAGATAATCATGCGCCGCCGCGGCATCGCCATCATGGTCAAATGCGATGACCATGTGATCGGTGGGATAGAACATGCCGGCTTCGCGGGCATGATTGCTATCGGATTGGTTGGTCAGTTTGCTCATTTAAGTCTCCTGCCGTGCCGGAACCTGGCGGGACAAGCCCGCCAGGGCCGGGGCGGTTGATCAATGCTGCTGATTCCGGGCCTGCCGGATGGCGTCCCGTGCACGGTCTGCAATGGCGACCATGGGTCCGAGTGCGACATTGCCAGTAGCCGACGTCGGACCACTGGGATGCGGTCGGGTCGGTGCTATGGCTTCGGCAGCCCGGAAGATGGGCGACAACGATGCCAGCGTGTCCGCAGATACCGCCTGCTCGATCTTGGGGAACTCGTTGTCTTCCTCGGCTTCGGCATGCTCGATCACGTCATCGCGTAGCTCGGTCATGAGCTGGTTGAAATTCGCGTCATCCACATCCAGTTTTTCCAGGCGAGCGAGAAGCTCCTCGGCCGCCCGTTCTTCCTTGAGCCGGCGTTCGGCGATGTCGTCGCCTTGATCGGCTGAACGAACCAGCGGATGGAGCACTTCCTGCTCGGCTGTTTCGTGCACCACGAGCTTGTGGATGAGGGCGTGTAGCGCCTCGCGCTTGTCTGCAGGCGAGCCAGCCGTAGAGATGGCGTTGAAACGACGTTTGATCTCGGCGTGGTCCTCCAGAACGCGGCTGAGCACGTCATCGCGCTCACGCTGATGGGCCTTGGTTTCGTCTTCCTTGATGGCTTCGATGGAAAGCGGTTCGTTAATTGACATACGGATTCGCTCCTTGTCGGGGGTGAAATCAGATGATGGCCAGCCGGGCATCGGCGGCGGGTTCCGCTGCCTGCCCGGGCGCCTGCTACGACGGGCAGTTCAGCGTCAGGGCCTGCCAAGCCGGGTTACGACGTGCCTCGGCCAGCACATATGAGCAGGCAGGCACCACACAACAGCCTTGTTCGGCGGCGTCGTTCATCAGCCGCTCGACCAAGCGGTGTGCGAGTCCGTGGCCACGCCACGACCCGGGCACATAGGTGTGGTCGGCGGTGATGTTGCCGTCTGCCCTGCGGCGCCATGTCAGCTCGGCGAAGGCACGGGTTCCGTCCAGCGGGATGTAGTACCGCCCCCCGATCGGCGTGGCCTCGTGCTGCACCGTGTAGTCCGGTTGTTGCAGTGTGATCTCGTCGCTGCTGCTCATCCTGCGGTCGTCTCCCCGCCCAGTAATGGCAGGACGTGTCCGGTGATGTAGCTGGAATCCGCATTGCTTGCGAAGAACACATAGGCAGGCGCCATTTCTTCGGGCTGACCGGGTCGGCCCAGCGGCGTGGCTTCGCCGAACTCACGCATCTCCTCGTCGCTGCGCTCAGCCGGGTTCAGTGGTGTCCAGACCGGGCCGGGCGCCACGCAGTTGACCCGGATGCTTTGCTCGACCAGCGACTGCGCCAGCGACTTGGTGAAGGCGTGGATCGCACCCTTGGTCGACGAGTAGTCGAGCAACCGGCTTTTGCCTTCCAGACCAGTCACCGACCCGGTATTGATGATGGTGCTGCCGGGCGCCATGGCGGGCACGGCATACTTCACCATGTAGAAGTAGCCGAAAATATTCGTGCGGAATGTGGTTTCCCACTGCTCGATCGAAACGTCATCCAGCGAGTCGCGATGACGCTGGTAGGCGGCGTTGTTCACCAGCACGTCCAGCTTGCCGTAGGCATTCACGGTGGTGTCCACCGCGTGCTTGCAGAAGTCCGGATCGGCGACATCGCCCGGAATCAGCAGGGCCTTGCGGCCGGCCTCCTCAACGTGTTTCGCGGTGGTTTCGGCGTCGCCTTCTTCCTCGTTCAAATAAACGATGGCGACATCGGCGCCTTCCTTGGCGAACAGCGTGGCCACGGCACGGCCGATGCCGGAATCACCTCCGGTGATCAATGCGGTGCGGTTTTCCAGCTTGCCGGCGGGGCGATAGTCCGGGGCTTCAAACTGAGGGGCCGGGTCCATCCGGGATTCATCACCCGGCGGGGTCATGTTCTGGTCGGGAAATGGGGGTTTGCTGTGGTCTTCCATGGTGTTCGACTCCATTGACAGATTCGTACCCATCCCGCCCTTGAACTACCCCATAGGCACAAACTGTGACTGCGGATGGGGTCTGTTGTTCCAATCACGACAACCGAAAATTTCGCTGGTCGAGCCACGCGCAGCCGCTTCAATTCAGGCGTAAAGGATGGCGGCCGGGTGGAGCGGGGCCGCCGGCCGGATGCGTGGCACCTCGTTTGGCGGGTTTGCTTCGGACAGCCGCAGTCAGCCGTCGCAAGTCCAGAATCCCCGGTATCCGACGGACAGCCCCTGATCGAGTGTGAAGCTGAGTTCCGCGTTTTGCCGCCAGTCACGGGCATCGCGAGGTAGGGGGCTCACTGCGACTGATGCGCCACGGGTGGCGTAACGACGCTCGTTCTCAGCGCCCGGAGTCGCAGCTAGGCGGATCAGTGTGCCGTTGACCTTCATGGACGCCGCCTTGCCTTGGTCCGTCCACAGGATCGGGTTGGTCTCGCGGCTACGGTGAAACCGGCAGTGCTCCGGCGCTGCCAGCACCCGGTCAGTTTCGGTCCGCGAGATCGGTTCAGGGTCGAGATCGGAGGTCAGCGTGTTGGCCAGCGCGTCGGCGACTGTGCCCGGTTGGGCCGGCGGGTCCTCGTGGATCTGTGTGACCACGTTGCCAGCCGAGATGTCGGCGATCAGATACCGCATTTCTGCGATCTCGCGGCGTTGGGCGCTGGCGATTTCCTCGGCCAGTTGATGGACACGGGCATCGCGGATGCGCGCTCGCTCTGAAGTCATGATCGCGATGGAGTGGTGTGGAATCATGGCTCGCATGTAACTCGGTCCGTTCACGGTGACCTGGCTGCGAACCAGCCAGAGGCTCGATGCGAAGACCAGCGCCGCACCGATGAAGATCGCGATGTTCAGCCGTTTGCTGGAATACATCCCAAGCATGTAGGCCAGCATGATGATCGCCATGGTGGCGCCCATCAGCAGCGCCATGTAGGTGCGTGTTTCCGAGAAGAACAGGTGTTCCCACGCGTAGGTGTTCAGGTACATGAGGATGAACATCACTACGGTAGAGGTGATGATCATCAGTCCAAAGCGGATGTAGGACATGGGGGCTCCGTGCGGGTGGCTCAGGGTTGGGTTGCAGCGCGCTCCATCCGTGGCGTTTTCGTATGGAATGCCGCCTGTGTCTGTTGGACCGGTAGCGGATGGCATCCAGATCGCGGACGAATGCTTACGGCGCACGGCCTCCACGACTGATGTGGGGCCGGCTGGCCATAGACGCATCCGTCCACTCTGTATGACCGAACGTCGGGCGCGACGTTGGCGCCCGACGTTCGGAATTTGCGGTCGCTAAGCTATGTTTGGTCGACCAGTTCCTGGCGCTCCCAGAACCGCAGATTCCGGCAGGTTTGCACGAAAGCCTCCGCCGTTCTGGACTCGTCGGTCAGTGGCAGGTAGCCATCGTCGCGGTCGCTTTCACTGACGCCGGCGGCGTTTAGCAGGACGGCTGCGTCGCCGGAGAACCCGACAAACTTGCAGTGGGCATGTGCATCGCTGACGAAATCTCGGGCGGTCGCGTCGTTGGCCAGCGTGTGCGCGGCTGTCTCGTCGAGAATGACCGCGACGCTGTCGTAGACCACCGACGGTCCGCCATCGATCTTCTCGTCCACGGGGATGTTGTTGCCGTCGCTGTCCTGAATGCCACCGACCGAAGAGGCAATGAATTCAAGCATGGCGCCTTCAGCCTCGACGGCCTGTTTCAGCGCCTTGATGGTGCTGGCGTCGCTGCCATCGCCGACCAGCGCACCCACCTTGCGGCCGGCGAAGGATTCCGGGCCGTTGAGCAGGATGCTCAGGGCGCGGGATTCGACCAGGTCGGTTCGTGTCGTGGCTGCCGCCGGAACCGGCTCCGGCAGTGACTCGAGCCCCAGGCCCTGGGCCACGCGCTTGGCCAGGTCTTCATCAACATTGAGCAGGCCGGCGACCAGACGCTCTCGGATCGCCGTTTTCTGCACCTTGGACAGTTCGAAGACGAAGGCGTCGGCGATGTGCTGGCGTTCGACCGCCGTCTGGCTCAGGTAAAACTGTCGTGCCTGGCTGTAGTGGTCGGCGAAGGATTCCGGACGTATACGGCGCTTGTCGCCCGATTCCGGCGTGGCATGGCTGATGTAGCCGCGCTCGGGATTCTCGCGAGGCCCGCCAGCCTCACCCCAGGAGTTGGGCTCGTAGTTGGCCCGCCCGGTCGGGTTGGACACGGCCATGTGACCGTCCTGCATGAAGTGCGCCATCGGGCAGCGTGGCGCGTTGACCGGCAGGTGGGTGAAGTTGGGCGACCCCAGGCGTTTGAGCTGCGTGTCCAGGTAGGAGAAATTCCGGCCCTGCAGCAGCGGGTCGTTGGTGAAATCGATGCCCGGCACGACGTTTTGCGTGCAGAACGCGACCTGCTCGGTTTCGGCAAAGAAGTTGTCCACCGTCTGGTTCAGCACCATCTTGCCGATGGGCTTGGCCGGAACCAGATCTTCCGGGATCAGTTTGGTGGCATCGAGCACATCAAACTCGAACTGGTCGGCGAAGGCGTCATCGAACAGCTGGACGCAGAGCTCCCACTCCGGGTGGTCGCCGGCCTGGATCGCGTTCCACAGATCCCGGCGGTGAAAATCGGGGTCGGCGCCGTTGATCTTCAGCGCCTCATTCCAGACAACCGACTGCATGCCAAGCTTGGGTTTCCAGTGGAACTTGACGTACGTGGACTGCCCTTCGGCATTGACGAGGCGGAAGGTATGCACGCCGAAGCCTTCCATAAAGCGGAAGCTGCGCGGAATGGCGCGATCGGACATGATCCACATGAGCATGTGCATCGATTCCGGCATCAGCGAGGCGAAGTCCCAGAAGTTGTCATGCGCGGTTTGCGCCTGCGGAAAGCCGCGATCCGGCTCCGCCTTGGCAGCGTGGATCAGGTCCGGAAACTTCATCGCGTCCTGAATAAAGAACACCGGGATGTTGTTGCCGACCAGGTCCCAGTTGCCTTCGTCGGTGTAGAACTTGACCGCGAAGCCGCGCACGTCACGCGCCAGATCCGCCGACCCCTTGTTGCCGGCCACGGTGGAAAACCGCACGAAGACATCGGTCTTCTTGCCCTTGGCCTGAAAGGGGGCCGCACGGGTGATGTCGGTGAGCGGTTCGTAGCATTCGAAGTAACCCTTGGCACCAAAGCCGCGCGCATGAACCACGCGCTCGGGTATGCGCTCGTGGTCGAAGTGGAAGATCTTGTCGCGCATGACAAAGTCTTCCAGCAGCTTCGGGCCGCGCTCACCGATGGCCAGTGTGTTCTGATCGTCGGCGACCGGAACACCTTGTTGGGTGGTGAGCGTGGGGTGGTCGGCATCGGCGGTTTGGCGGGTTTCGCCGCCTTGGCCTCGGCGGGTTTTCACATCGCCGTAGTCAACGGATTGAAGATGCGGACATGCGGAAGCCGCGTTGGGTGTCGTTGATTCGTCTGTCACGGTGTCCTCCTTGACGGTCGTGGGTGGCGCCGAAGAAACCAGCAGCCATCAAGATGGATTCATGCCGGCTCCGCTTGTTCCATTGCTTTGCTCTATTGTCGTCATAGCGAACCCGTGCCGAATCCGTTCGTCCGAGGGGGCAGGGCGCTTGCTATAATTCGCGCGCCGGCATCCCACGTCGGCCCTACGCGTCCCGGGCACTCGCGCTGCCCGACCAGCCTGCAAGCTTGTGAAACAACAACGCCTTTATCGCGTCGCCTTTATCAACAAGGGCCAGCTCTACGAAGTCTATGCCCGCTCCGTGGCCTCCAGTGACCTGTATGGGTTTGTCGAGATCGAGGAACTGGTGTTCGGCGAACGCACGTCGCTGGTCATCGATCCGGCCGAGGAAAAGCTGGCTGCGGAGTTCGCGAACGTGAAGCGCTCCTTCGTTCCGATGCACGCCGTGGTGCGTATCGACGAGGTCGACAAGCGCGGCACAGCCAAGCTGACGCCGGTCGGGGAGGGCTCGAACGTGACGCCGTTTCCGATGTACACCCAGGGCAAGTCAGAAAGTACCTGATGCGGTTCGCCTACCTGGGTAGCGGCAGTCGCGGCAACGGGGCCGTGATCAGCTCCGGGTCGACACACGTCCTGCTCGACTGTGGCTTTCCCGCTGGCGAGGCGCAGCGGCGTCTGCAGCGTCTCGGGCTGGAGGCCAGCCAGCTGGCGGCGATTCTGGTCACGCACGAACATGGCGACCACATCGGTGGCGTGAGCGCATTGGCGCGCCGCCATCGACTGGCGGTGTTCATGACCCTGGGTACGCGTGCTGCCGGGAAGATGCACGCCGATGTTGACGTGCAGGTGATCGACGGACATTCGCCCTTTGCGGTGGACGATCTGGAGATTCACCCATACCCGGTGCCACATGATGCGCGCCAACCCTGCCAGTACGTGTTTCACGACGGGCAGATGCGCCTGGGCGTGCTGTCGGATGCCGGCTGCATTACACCGCATATTCGCAGCATGCTTGCGCCCTGCGACGGGCTCGCGGTGGAGTTCAATCACGATCGCGACATGCTCGCGCGCGGCCCGTATCCGCAGAGCCTGAAGACGCGGGTGGGCGGCCAGCTCGGGCATTTGAGCAATTGCCAGTCCGCCGGCTTACTCGCCGAAATCGGCATGGCGCGCCTGCAGCACCTGGTGCTGGCGCATTTGTCCGAACAGAACAATTCGCAGGCGCTGGCTCGGCAGGCTGCCGCCACGGCGCTGGATGTGGATGAAGACTGGGTGCAGATCGCCGACCAGGACCAGGGTCTGGACTGGCGGCAACTCGCGCCCCGATGAGCAATTGACGCAGAACCCCGACGACATAGGATTCGATCGATGACCACTCGCATGCTGCTGGGCCAGGCCGCGCTTTCTTCTTTTCGGCTGGATCGCCTCAACGCAGCGCTGGCCGAGGCCGGCAGCGAGGTGATCGTGCAAGGTTCGGCGTGGATTTATCTGGTCAACGCCTCGCGCCCGGCCGATTGGGATGTGATCGAGCAGCTGCTACCCGGCGTGACCACCGCGCCGCCCACCGGGACGGTTGCCCAATACGTGCTGCCGCGTGCGGGGACGCTGTCTCCCTGGTCCAGTAAGGCCACGGACATCGCACGGGTCTGCGGCATGGATGTCGACCGCCTGGAGCGCGGCCGCTTGCTGATGCTCAGCGCCGTGCCGGATGCGGCGGCCCTGGATCTGCTGCACGACCGGATGACCGAGCAGTTGCGCTCGACCCTGGATGATCTGGACGCGGTATTCGCCACCCCGCCGCGCCGCCCGCTGCGGCACATGCCGCTTGGTGATGATCCGCTGGCGTCGCTGCGCGCCGCCGATGCGGAACTCGGCCTGGCGCTGTCGGACGGTGAGATCGAATACCTGGCTGCGTTTTATGCGGAGTCTTCGCGTGAGCCCACCGACGCCGAGTTGATGATGTTCGCGCAGATCAATTCCGAGCACTGCCGGCACAAGATCTTCACTGCGCAGTTCACCATCGACGGCGAGCCGCAGGACCAATCGCTGTTCGACATGATCCGCGCCAGTTATGCCGCGTCGCCCGACAGCATTCTGTCGGCCTACAAGGACAATGCCGCGGTGCTGGAAGCCCAGCCCAGCGGGCAGTTCCGCGTGAGCGACGAGCCGGTCTATCAGCTGAACGAGGAGCCGTCGCATATCGCGATCAAGGTCGAGACCCATAACCATCCGACCGCGATTTCGCCTGATCCTGGTGCGGCCACCGGCGCCGGCGGCGAGATCCGCGACGAGGCCGCGACGGGGCGGGGCGGCTACACCAAGGCCGGGCTGAGCGGCTTTTCGGTGTCGAATCTCAAGATTCCCGGCGCGCCGCGACCCTGGGAGATCGATGTCGGCAAGCCGGGCCACATGGCCAGTGCGCTGCAGATCATGCTGGAAGGCCCGATCGGTGCCGCCAGCTACAACAACGAGTTCGGCCGGCCCAATCTCACCGGCTACTTTCGGACCTACGAGCAGAGCGTGGCAGGCCTGCTGCGGGGTTATCACAAGCCGATCATGATCGCGGGCGGTATCGGCAGTGTGCGCGACGGGCATGTGGAGAAGCTGCCGGTACCGGTTGATGCCAAGCTGATCGTGCTCGGCGGCCCGGCCATGCTAATCGGCCTGGGCGGCGGCGCGGCGAGCTCCGTGGGCGCTGGCGAGGGCCAGGAGTCGCTGGATTTTGCCTCGGTGCAGCGCGCCAACCCCGAGATCCAGCGTCGCGCGCAGGAAGTCATCGACCGCTGCTGCGCGCTGGGTGAAGACAACCCGATCCTGTCCATCCACGACGTGGGCGCGGGCGGTATCTCCAATGCCCTGCCAGAGATCATCGATGCCGATGGCCGCGGCGGCGTGATCCGCCTGAGCGACGTGCATTCGGCCGATCCGTCGCTGTCGCCGATGGAAATCTGGAGCAACGAATCGCAGGAGCGCTACGTGCTGGCGATCGCCGGCGAGTCGCTGGAGCAGTTCCGCGCAATGGCCCTGCGCGAGCGCTGTCCCTTCGCGGTGGTCGGCGAGGCGACCGCGAAGCCGCAGCTGGAGGTGCTTGATCACGCGGACGAGCACGCTGTGGACATGCCGATGACGGTGCTGCTCGGCAAGACACCGCAGATGCATCGCGACGTCCTTCGCATGACCTCGCCGGGCGATGGCTGGACCGGCGCCGACGTGGAGCTGGCCGATGCGATTGATCGCGTGCTGCGCCTGCCGTCGGTGGGGTCCAAGCAGTTTCTGATCACCATCGGTGATCGCTGCATCACCGGCCTGGTGGCCCGTGACCAAATGGTCGGACCCTGGCAGACGCCAGTGGCCGACTGCGCGGTGACGGCCGGTGGTTACACCGGCCATGTCGGCGAGGCGATGGCCATGGGTGAGCGCACGCCGGTGGCGCTGCTCAATGCGCCGGCGTCGGGCCGCATGGCCGTGGGCGAGGCGATAACGAACCTGCTGGCGTCGGACATCGAACGGCTGGACCGCGTGCGCCTGTCCGCGAACTGGATGGCGGCCTGCGGCGAGCCGGGCGAGGACGCGCGCCTATACGACACCGTGCGCGCCGTCGGCGCGGAGCTTTGTCCGGCGTTGGGTATTGCAATTCCGGTGGGCAAGGACTCGCTGTCCATGCGCACACGCTGGACCGTCGATGGCGAGACGCGACAGATGAGTTCGCCGATGTCGCTCATCGTCACCGCTTTCTCGGCCGTGCAGGACGTGCGCCGCACACTTACACCGGTACTGGAAGCCACAGGCGACACCCTGCTGGTGCTGCTAACCCCGGCCGGCGTGCAGCAACGCCTTGGGGCCAGCGCGCTGGCCCAGGTGTATCGCCAGACCGGTGACCTGGTACCTGATCTTGATGACGCCGCCGGCTTTAAGGCCTTTGTCGAGACTGTACTGGCGCAGAAGGCGGAGGATCGTTTCCTGGCCTATCACGACCGCTCGGACGGCGGTGTGCTGGCCGCGCTCTGCGAAATGGCCTTCGCCAGTCGCTGCGGCCTGGATGTCGATCTGGGCACTCAACTGCCTGTTCCCGCGCTGTTCAATGAGGAGCTGGGCGTGGTGGTGCAGATACGCGCCGATGACCAGGAGGCCATCACCGAGGCCTTCTTTGCCATTGGTGCGGGCGTGCAGGTGCTGGGCCGGCCGAACGAGTCGCAAACGCTGACGATCTCGGCCAACGGCGCCGAGGTCTTCAGCGCCGCGCGGAGCGATCTGCAGCAGCGCTGGGCCGAGACCAGCTGGCAGATGCAGCGCCTGCGTGACAATCCGGCGGGCGCCGACAGCGAATACGCGACGCTGCTGGATGACGAAGACCCCGGCCTGCACGCGGCGCTGAGCTATGACGTGAGCGAAGACGTCGCCGCGCCGTTTCTGAACCTGTCGCGGCCCAAGATCGCGGTGCTTCGCGAGCAGGGCGTCAACAGTGCCCGCGAAATGGCTTTTGCATTCCACGTGGCCGGTTTCGAGGCGGTGGACGTGCACATGTCCGACCTGATCGACCGGGTCCACGCACTGGATGACTACGCCGGCCTGGTCGCCCCTGGCGGGTTCTCCTACGGCGACGTGCTGGGTGCCGGTCGCGGCTGGGCGGGCTCCATTCGCTTCCATGCGGAACTGGCGAACCGCTTCCACGACTTTGTCACCCGCGACGACCGTTTCGTGCTCGGTATTTGCAATGGCTGCCAGATGATGGCCGAGTTGCGAGACCTGATCCCGGGGGCCGAACACTGGCCGCATTTTGTCCGCAACGCCTCGGAACAATTCGAGGGACGTGTGGCGATGGTGCAGGTGCCGAAGTTCACCAACTCCCTGTTCCTCGAAGGCATGCAGGGATCGCGGATGCCGGTGGCGGTATCGCATGGCGAGGGCCGAGCGTTGTTCGCCTCGGCCGATGATCAGGCAGCCCTGCAATCCGGCGGCGGGCTGGCGCTGCAATACGTCGACAACCGGGGCGTCGTCAGCGAAGCCTATCCGGCGAACCCCAACGGCTCGCCCGCCGGCATCGCCGGCGTGACCGCGGCCGATGGCCGCGTGCTGATCATGATGCCGCACCCGGAACGCGTGATCCGCACCGTTTCAAACTCCTGGAACGATCCGTCCTGGGGCGAGTACGGGCCGTGGATGCGCATCTTCCGCAACGCGCGGCGCTGGGTGGGCTAGTCGCTGTCGTCAGGCGGACGTAGCCGTGGTGCCAAACGTTTCGCCCAGCTCGGACACCCGGTGTAACGCGTTGCTCGCCCATCGCTCAAACGCCGGGGCATCGAGCGCAGGACTGAACAAGAACCCCTGCACGTAGGTGCAGTGCCAACGTTGCAGTTGCCAGAACTGTTCCAGCGATTCGATACCTTCGGCGACAATGTCCAGGCCCAGTTCGGTGCCCAGGCGGATCACCGCCTGGATCACCGTCGCGGCTTCGGGGTCTTCGGGCACGCCGCGAATAAAGGAACGATCGATCTTGAGCGTGTCGACCGGAAGCGATCGCAGGTGACTGAGCGAGGAGAAACCGACCCCGAAATCGTCGATCGCGATGTGGACCCGCATGGCGCGTAGTTCGGCCAGGATGGCGCGTGCGGCTGCAATATCGGCCACCACCGCGCCTTCGGTAATCTCCAGGTGAATGTGTTTACCGTTCAGATGATGCTGCGACAGTTGAGTGCGTACCGCGTCGATCAGGTGTCGGCCGCGCAGCTGGCTGGGTGACACGTTGACCGCGATCCAGTCAGGCCCATCAGACATGTCTTTCCAGGCGCTCGCCTGGCGACACGCCTCGGAGAGCACGTAGTCGGTGATGTCATTCATCAGCCCGTGATTTTCCGCCAGGGCAATGAAGACGCCTGGGTGGACGGCCGTGCCGTTCGGTCGGGTCCATCGAAGCAGTGCTTCGCAGCCTTTGACCCGATGGCTTGTTGTGCAGATCACCGGTTGGTAGTGCACGGCCAGTAGTCGATCACGCAATGCGCTGCGTAGTTCTTCCAGCATGTCCTGTTGTTTGCGTGCGGTTTCGGCCCATACCGCGTCAAACCACCGCCAAGATACGTGATCGGCTTCTGCGCGAGCCATGGCGATCTCGGCGTGCATCATGAGTTGCTCGGCATTCGCGCCGCCTTCCGGAAAGCGGGTGGCGCCCACATGAATGCTCAAACCGCTGGCCTGGAGTCGTCGTGCGAGTTGCCCGACGTTCTCGGACAGCGTGTGAACCCGGGCGGCCAACATCGATGCATCGTGGCCGGCGCAGTCGGAGATGATGGCCACCGCGTCCATGCCAAGTGCGCCGATGTCTTCGCCGGGCAACAGGCCGTCTCGGAACAGGCGCCCGATCTCGAACAGGATGTCGTTTCCGGCCTGGTGTCCACGGGCATGTCGCAGTTCGCGCAAACCTTTGATGCCGATCACGGCAACCGAGGGTTGCGTCCCTGATCGGTCTGCGAGCTGCACGCGTTCTTCCAGCTTTGCACGAACACCCGAGCGATTGGACAGGCCGGTCACGGTGTCGCGCGAAACGTGATGCAGGGCGATATCGCGATGTGTGGTCGCGATCTGACGCTGAATGATCTGATGCTTTTGAGACTCGCGCATATGTCGCGCCGTGCCGAGCATCAGCAGGAACATCGAGAAAATGGCGCCACCTCGTTGCAACAACTCCGTATCGCGCCATGGCCAGTCGGCAACGCCCATGAGGTTCAATGCCATCGCAACGCCGCCGATCATGTACAGGGACAGCGCGCCGAGCGACCACATGGCGAATTCCTGCCCGCGTATCGCCAGATGGAGACTGGCCGATATGGTCACGATGAACCACGCGAGAGCGAGAGTGCTATTCAACCCGGTCCAGAGCGGGAGGTGAATCCACGTGAGCGGAAGGCTGAGCAGGGCCAGCACGGGCACCGCCCACAACGCGAGGTGATGGCGGGGCAGGTTTTCTTGCAACTGCAGAACGCGGGAGAAGAGCAGAGAGCCGAACCAAAAATGCATGCACAGCAGCACCTGCGGGAGCTGGCTGGACGTCCAGATGGGCAAGCCGAGGTCGACGAGCAGACCTCGAAACCCGCCCACGCTAATCGCGAAACAGCCGTAGAACAGACTGAACCAAGCATAGGTTGCTCGCCTCGTGGTCAGTGCAAAGGCCACGCCGACCAGGATGAACGCGCCGAGGACACCGAAGTACAGGGCGAAACCGATCCGCTGCCCGGCGACCAGATGGGTGATCTGCGATCGCGAACCGATCGCAATCGGTACACGCAGCCAGCTTTCAGATTCCGCCGACACGTACATCGGGCGGGTGGCATCGACGATCGCCGGCACGGCAAAGCGATAACCCCGGTCCCAGATCAGCGGACGAGCGGAGTGACGGCCCCGGCAGTCATGTTGATACCCACCGGCCGGCAGCGGCCAGTGAACGCAGATCTGTTGCAGCGGCGGGTGGTCGAGCAGCAGCTCCCAGGGCGTCATGCGGTGTTCCGGCAGCCCCACGCTGAATCGAAGCCAGGCGCGTCCGCTATTCGCCCCGAGGCGCACAGGCGCCCGAACGGTTTCGAAGGCATCGCAGGCCGATGTTTCTGAGATCTCGGAAAACTCGACGTCTCGCGCGGTATCGACGAATAGCTCGACGGCACCGTTCAGTTCGATCAGGTCATCAACCGGCGTGTAGTGAACAACTTCGCTGCAGGGTGCTGACATCGCGACTGCAAATGCGGCTAACACATTCATTGCATTGCCCGCCGAGCGTAAACGGCGTCACTCGGACATAAAAGAGGCCGCGCGCGAACTATGCGAAGCCGGTTCCGGGCTTTCTGGCGCGATCCTGCGTAAAAAAGGGGTGCCCTTCTTCGGGAGCACTGCTACAGGGGCGCCACCCTAAATTCCAGTTGCTAAAAAAAATGTAAGGGAGGCTAAGAAAACCTGAAAAAACCGATAAATGGTCCTTCAGTCAGGGTTGGGCGTGTCCGCGGCTTGATCCTGCCGAATCCACAAATCCCGTTGCGGGAATGGGATCGTCACCTGGTGTTCGCGGAACGCCTGATCGATCGCAAAGCGCAGGTCGCTGGCGATGGCGTAACGTCTGGCGACATCCCGGACGAAGCACTTCAGCTCGAAATTCAACGACGAATCGCCAAAGTCGGCGAACCAGACCAGGGGATGCGGCACCTGTGTCTGATCCTCGCCCATGACCAGTTCATGAGCACTGGCGACGCCGAGTATCAGCTTTTTCACCAAGGCGGTATCGCTGCCGTAGGCCACGCCGACACCGACCGTGATGCGGCCAAAGCGATCGCGCAGCATCCAGTTGGTGACGTGATTCGATAGCAGGTCGGAATTGGGCACGATCACGTGCTGACGGTTCAGGGTTTCGATCTCCGTGGCACGGATGCGTACCTTGCGGACAAAGCCCTCGGTGCCGTTGACGTCGATGTAGTCGCCGCTGCGAATTGGGCGCTCGAACAGCAAGATCAGGCCCGAGACGAAGTTGTTGACGATGTTCTGCAAGCCGAACCCGATGCCGACGCCCAGCGCGCCCGCGATGATCGCGAACTTGGTGAGGTCAACTCCGCCGATGGCCAGGCCGATCAGCACCGCCACGACGAAGGCGGCGTAGCCGAATAGCGTCGCCACCGACTCCCGCAGCGAAGCATCCAGCGGGGTGCGTGCCAGCCAGGTGTTTTCCAGGCGGTGAGAGAGCCAGCGGAACAGGCTGACCAGCGCCAGAAACACGACGGCGCCGAGTAGCATCTGGCCGGGAACGATCCGGATCTCGCCGATGCTAATGCCGGTGCTGAGCAGCCGATCGAGCACCTGCTCGCTCATGGTGCTGAGCCCCCACTGATCGAGCAGGATGAGCGGCACCGCAACCCAGATCATCGTGACCAGCGCCCAGTGTGCCCAGGTGACTTCGCGCAGCGGCTCGCCCGGCTCGGCGCCCGCACGCTCACGCAGCCGCTGCTGCCAGGCCTGCTGACCCGTTGAAATGCCCGCAGCAAGCCGCTCCAGCACCGCGGTGAGCAATGCGGCGCCGCCAATCCAGGCCGCGGTCTTGGTCAGATGCAGGAACGGCCACACCGGGGCCGTGAACCATTGTTGCTGCAAGCCGTACCAAGCGCCGGCGAACAGGCCGCCAAGGACTAACGACAGCAGGGCGAGCAAGCGCATAGAGTCTTCCCCAGGACACGAGCCTGCATTGTAAGGGGATTGGTCAGCGCCGCGTTTTGCCGTTGAGGTTCAGGCCGCGCTCGTAGATACGGTTCAGCCAGGGGTCGGGCAGGCGGGCGGCGTATCCGACTTTCATCACCTGATTCATCGTCGCCTGCCGCCAGAGGCCGTTGTGCTCGTAGCGGACGGCTGAAGTGACCGCTGGCTGCGGTAGCCGCAGCGGGCGGCCGAAGCGGCGCAGCCTGAGCGAGAGTGCGGTGTCCTCGAAGATGAACCGCGGCGGCACCGGATCGGCCGGCAGCAGATCCCGGCGAAAGAAGATGCAGTGATCCAGATAGACGATGCCGCGGCGATCCATGCGAATGCGGTTGGAATAAAACGAGGTCCATTCCAGCAACGGATGGCTGCGATCGAAGCGGTGGGTGAACCCGCCCCAGGCCACGGAGTCAGGCAAGCGCAGCAAGGCTTCGATGCCGTCCGGCGTGAGCCGGCTGCGTGGGTGGTGAAACAGAACGCGCGGGTGAACCGCGGCGGCTACGCCCGCATTCAAGCGCTCCGCGCGGCTGCTCGATGGCAGATTGATCCAGGTGCATCCCGCCGCACGGACGCATTCATCGGTGCCGTCGCCGCTGTTGTTGTCGACGACGATCACCTGGATGCCGGGGTGCGCGACCAGCACGGCCAGACTGCGGGGCAACCATCCGAGCGACATGTCGCGGCTGGTCGGAATGACAACGCTGAGCATCAGGGGCGGGTCTGGATCATTTCAGTAGGCAGCGGGCGCGCCGGGCGGATCAGGCCGAGCAAGCACCTCCGCCCAGCACGCAGAACTTGGCGCAATGCGGGTGATTCAGCCGCACGGGTCGCAACGATTCGCGCAGGCTGTGCCCCAACTCGAATTCGGCATCGTAGGGCAGCAGCGTGCAGGCGGCGACCACCGGGCGGGCCTCGCCCTTGCGCTTGATGACCATGCGCGACGAAGCACACATCATGTCGTTCGGGCTGACATCGAGAATGCTCCAGCAGGCCGTCGTGATCTCTGGCACTTCGGCCTGTTCGTCCATTTCGGGAAACAGCATCAGGTGCCGTGGGTCGTCCGTGTTGATGTGAATGGCCTCGTCCCGGAACAGCCGAGCGAAGCCGGCGCGCATGGCGGGTTCATCCTCGCCCCACATCGTCCGGCCCGCGGCGGAAAGGTTGAAACCATGCTCGGACAGCCACTTCAGGCCCCGCAACATCGGCTGCCAGCTTCGCGGCCCGCGCTCGGTTTCATGTTGGGTCGGCGCGTAGTGGTCCACCGATACGCGTATTTCCAACCGCTCGCCGTAGCGTCGCTGCAGGTCCAGTAGTTCGGCCTGCCGCTTTTCCATCGGACGCATGGCGTTGGTCAGCACCAGCACCCGGAAGCCGCGCCCAAGCGCATCACCGAGCATGGCGATGAAGTCGGGATTCATGAAGGGCTCGCCGCCGGTGAATCCGATCTCGGCGGTGCGCAGGCCCTCGCGCTCGATCTCATCGAGATAGCCCGCGACCTCAGCCGCCGTGAGGTACACCAGCCGGTCATTACTGGGTGTGGATTCGATGTAGCAATGGGTGCAGGCGAGGTTGCAAAGCGTGCCGGTGTTGAACCACAGCGTATCCAGCGCCACCGGATCAACCCAGGCGCGTGGTTCGCCCTTGGCTGTCCATTGCGGGTCGGAGAACTTCTCGGGCGTCGTATTGGCAGGCAGGCCAGTCATCGGTCGGGCATCGTGTTCGAAGCTGTGCAGGATACGACCCTGTGACTGTTCAATGCATCTCATGACTACGGTATTGGTCTGTCGGCATTGCGCGTCGACGTAATGTAGAAGGTGGCGCCATTCGTGCCCGTTTCAGCTGTTCGGGATATTGAGCAGGTTAGAACGATCCGCTGTCACGCTATTGCCACAACGGGCCTCTTAGAATTTCGCACCGGCAATGAGGCAAGGACGGTCCAGTGACCTTCGCTGTACTTCGACAAGTGAGCGGCCCTGCTCGTGTGGAGGTATTGCTGGCGTTACTTTGCGGGGTGACCGCATGGGTGCTCTGCGCATGCAGCGGAGACGGAAGCCCGGTCAGCCGGCCGGTTCAGGAACCTGAACCGCTGGCGCCGAGCGCGGATGCAACGCTGTACGAGTCGTCGTCAGGTCAACTTGCCAATGGTGCGGGCGTGTCACTTTATGTGGGAACGACACGCCAGGAATCAGAGCGGGTCCGGCGTGCGCTTATACGGTTTGACCTGTCGGAATTGTCGGCTAGCTGCGAGTTGATCCGCTCGGCGCAGCTTCGGATGACGGTTACGCGATCGCAGGGCGGCGCGCTGCAGCTGTCGGTGTACCGTGTTCTCACAGAATGGAACGAAGGTTCGGCTGGTGCGGGAACAGCGGACGATGGGAGAGGCGCACCGGCCGGGTCGGGCGATGTCACCTGGTTGCACACGGGCAGCGGCTCTCTATGGGCGATGGCGGGCGGCGACCATGATCAGTCTCCGGCGCTTCAGGAAAGCATTTCGGCCACTACCGGTGTCGTCACCATTCAGGACGCAACAGGCGGGTTGCGCGACCTGGTGCAATTCTGGCGCGACAATCCCGGGCAGAACTTTGGCGCGCTTCTGCTCGCGGACGAATCGTTGATCGGGACGGTGCGTCGTTTCCAAAGCCGCGAATCAGGCTCGAGCGGGGCTCCTCAACTGGTCTTGCAGTGCAGCTAAGTTGCGGCCGTGAGCACAAGGTTCGCTTGTATCGGGAATCGTCTGTTTCGGTACAGGATAAAAAATTTTCGCTATGCCCCATTGCGTGGCGACGAACCGCTAGACATCTAAACGCTCGGAGCTAATCAATCAGCAGGCCGACTTGGATTGCGCGGTCAGATCAGGCGAAGGCTGATCGCTTTGAGTACGGCCTGGGTGCGGTCGCGCACCTGCAGCTTGTCCAGCACGCCGGAGACATAGTTCTTCACCGTGCCTTCGGCCAGGAACAGCATGCTGGCGATTTCGCGATTGGCGTAGCCGCCGACCATGAGCCGCAGAACGCTGCGTTCGCGTTCGGTGAGCGTTGGAACGTCGGCCCCGCCGGCCGGCGGGGTGAACTGCCCGGCATTGCGCACGGCTTGCGATGCGGTGGGTGCATAGGCGGTCTGGCCGGCGTGCACGGACTCAATGGCCGCCAGCAGTTCTTCCGGCGATACATCCTTGCGCAGAAAACCGCGCGCACCGGCGGCCACCGCCTGCTCGAACAGGGCGGGTTCCTCGAACGTGGTCAGGATGATCACCGGTATCGGGTCGCCCCGTCGACGCGGTTCACGCAGGGTGTCGATCCCGTCGCGGCCCGCCGTCGGCGGTTTCAATTCGCTCCCGGTGAATGGGTGCTCGTCGCTCATTTGGAATGACCAAACTTCACTTCTCGCGCCTTGCCTGGCCTGTTTTCAGGCAGCAACTTGGGGGCGCGCATAGATCAGTGTTTCCCTAGAGTCCCCGGCACAGCCGCAGACCATCACGACCGTCGTAGTAACCGGGTAGCTCCCGCTGTGGTTGAAACGCGAGCTTCTGGTACAGCGCCAGCGCGGCGACGTTGTCGGCGGCCACTTCGAGGCAGATGCGGTCGCAGCCGGCAAGTGCGGCGAGGTGACAGGCGTCGTCCACCAGACCCGCTGCCAAACCATGTCCGCGTTGCGTGGTGTCGACGATGAGCGAGTAGATTCTGGCGGCCCGGCTGTTGCTGCGCGTGAGCAGGATGAGCGTGGCGACGAGCGTCGGGTGGTCCGTGTCGGCGTCGATCACGCGAATCAGCGCCGACGGCCTTTGGAGTAAGCGGCGCATCGATCGGCGTGAGATTCGATCGGCATCGAACCCCTGTTCCAGCACCATCAAGGCATCAAGGTCATCAGGTCTGGCGGTGCGTATCCGGCACGTGGACGTGATCATTGGCGACGGGTTCGGGCATCGAGCCGGTCCATCATGTGCTGCATGACGATGCGGTACAGATCGGCGCCCAGCACGCGATCCTCCACACCGGCGTCGAGGCTGGGGTTGTCGTTGACCTCGATCAACGCAACCCGACTACCGAACTGCTTGAGGTCCACACCATAGAGGCCGTCACCCACGGTTTTCGCCGCCTTCATCGCGACGTCGAGCACGCGTGTCGGTACGGCATCAATCGGCAGCGTGTCGGCCGCACCTTCCTGTTTTCCGTCCGTGTCACGTTTGATGATCTGCCAGTGTTCGGGCGCCATGTAGTAGCGACAGGCATAGAGCGGCTGGCCGTTGAGAATACCGATTCTCCAGTCGTATTCGGTGGGTACGAATGACTGCACCACCAGCAGATCCGAACGCTCCAGCAACTCCTTGGCGGTCTGCTTGAGTTCGGTCGCGTCGTCAATCTTGACGACACCGCGAGAGAACGCGCTATCCGGTTGTTTGAGCACGCAGGGAAAACCAACGATGTCGGCGACTTCTTTGAGATTGCCTCGGTGCAGAATCAAGGTTTTCGGGGTCGGCACGCCCGCGCGGGTCATCCGCTGCGCCAGCCAAACCTTGTTGGTGCAGCGGAGTATCGACTGCGGATCGTCGATGACCACCAGGTCATCTTGAGCCGCGCGGCGTGCAAAGCGATAGGTGTGATGGTTGACCGCCGTGGTTTCGCGGATGAACAGCGCGTCGAACTCCAGCAAACGGCCGTAATCCGCTCGCTCCAAGAACTCCACGCCGAAACCCAGGTCTTCCGCCGCGTTTCTGAATTGCTTCAGGGCGCGCGCGTCGGATGGGGGCTCCTGCTCTTCCGGATTGTGCAGAATCGCGAGGTCGTAGCGGGCACGCTTGACGCGCTTGCGACTGGGCCGCTTGCCGGCGAAATAATCGGCGGCCGATGCGTGCAGACAATCACGCTGACCGGCAGGCACATCACCAAGGGCAATCGCGGACAGGCCGACGATCTCCCAACGCGCCTGCCGCGAAAAGCGTGCGCGCAGCAAAGGCGCGGGGAACAGGTTGAACAAGGCTCGTGCCAGACGGGCATGCCGCTTGGCAGCACAACGCCCGAAGTACACATGCAGCTCGAACGTGTCGGATTCCAGCGGCGCGAGGCTGGTTTGCACCAGATCATCCGTTTCAGCGCGGATGATGCGCGGGCCGTCGCGTGATTTGAGATCCTGCACCGTGCTGATCTCGGGCAGCGGCTGATGCCCTCGAGCACCTGCCAGCAGCGACACGTAATACCCGGCGCTCTGGTAGCGGTGGGAACTGCACAGGTTGTAGATGCGGCGACGGCCGCCGCCGGCGTGACGGTCGTCGGTGAGATAGTCCTCCGCCGTGATCACCGCAATGCCATCGGGCGGTTCGGGCCAGTCAGCCAGATGGTCGACCACGACCAACCCGGTCACGTCGTCACCCGCTTGGAACTCACTGCCTGCATCGCCGCATCACCGCTGGATCGCTTGCGCGAAAGCGCGGATTGTAGGACCAACCGCCACGAAATGAACGACGCTATTGCAGGACATTCCGAACGACCGCCCACGCCTGCAGCTTTTGCTCGAAACGCAGGCTGGCGTGCGCCGGGCTGGTCGACGGCAACCGGGTTGCCGGAAGCCGGGCGATCGCCGCATCACCGCGATGATGACGCCGGAACAGGGTCGCCGCGGCACCCCCATTGAAGAACACGTGGCTGATGCCGGGACATCGGACCAACAACTCATCAAGCGGATTCGGCTGGACCGATTCGCGGCGGATGTCGGCATCCAGACTACCGGGGCGCTCGGCCTGGCTCGCCACGTCCCAGACCGCGACCTGCTGACTGCGCAACTGATGGCAACGCGCTTCGTAGTCCAGCTCGGCATCAAAGCCAAACAACGCGCCCATGATCGGCCAAAACGCATTGCGCGGATGGCCGTAGTACTGATGTGCCTGCACCGACGCCACGCTGGGCAGCGAGCCTAGAATCAGCGCACGAGCGTCGGCAGCGGCGATCGGCGGAAACCCCGAGACCCTGTGCATACCCGTCATTCAGGCAATGGCGCGTGCCCGTTGTCAGAGAGCACGGCATCGATCAACGCACGCCACGGCCCTTCGGGCGTCCAGATCGCGAGCAGGTCGGGCAGGGCTTGGGCTGGCATCATGCCCTGGCGTTCGATGCGGTCGAGAAACACCATGGCGGACACCCGCATGTTCAGCGCGCAATGCACCAGCACAGGTCGGTCCTCGCAGGCGGCCAGCGTCGCACTGAACCGGTTCAAATCGTCGCGGCCGGGCGTCGAGAACTCGATCGGCTGATGGTGGTACACCACCCCCTGCGCGGCCAGCACATCAGCTTCGTCGGCCACCGCGTGGTCGGAGTCGGCCAAGGCGAGGTTGATGACGTTGGCAATACCGGCCTCCCCCAGCCCCTGCAGTTGCAAACGGGATGGCTGGCCAGCGGTGTGCAACGCTGACCCGAGCTGGCGATAAGCCCGCAACCTGCCCAGATCCACTCCAGCCATCACATGCCGG
>NZ_CAXRDQ010000015.1:0-33286 GCF_964229365.1 Abyssibacter sp.
CGAGTGGTAGTCAACCTTGCCGTCGCCCTCGAGCACCACCGCGAGATCCGGCCGGCTGCGCTTGGCCGCCTGAATGATGTCGATTGCCTGATCGCGAGTGATCGGCGCCTCGGGATCGGGTCCGATGGACAGATACATGTCACCCGCTGCGTCTACCGACAGGATCACCGGCTCGTTGCTGGAGTCGACACCCATCGGTTCGGCGTTGGCGTCAGGCAGGTCTACATCCACGCCCTGCGTGAGCAACGGTGCGGTGATCATGAAAATCACCAGCAGCACCAACATCACGTCGATGTAGGGCACGACGTTCATTTCCGCCGCGAGCTTTCTGCGAGCCATGGTCGAAGACTCCTAGGCTTCTGGGCGGCGGCTGGTGCTTTGCAGCCCGCGCTCAAGAATGCCGACCAGCTCCTCGGAACACGCCTGGAAACGGCTCTCCAGCCGGTCCAGCTGGCTGGTGAAGATGTTGTACGCAATAACCGCCGGGATCGCTGCGAAGAGGCCGATCGCGGTCGCGATCAGCGCCTCGGCAATGCCCGGTGCGACCATGGCCAGGGTTGCCTGTTTGACGTTTCCGATGGCGATGAAGGCATGCATGATCCCCCAGACCGTTCCAAACAAGCCGACATACGGGCTGGTCGAGCCAATCGTCGCGAGGACCGGAAGCCCGCCCTCCATACGATCGACTTCGCGCATCTGCGCCACCCGCATGGCACGTTGAACGGCCCCGGCGGCCGATTCGTCGGCGCCGCGGTCATCGTTCTGCTGCATGTTGGATCGCTGCCGCCGGTACTCCTCGTAGCCGGCAAGAAACAAGGCCTCCATGCCGTGGTCCGCATGGTCGCTGCCCTTGACCCGATCGTAGATCTCGGAGATCTGCCCACCCGACCAGAATCGATCCTCGAACCGATTCGCCGATCGCTGGATGCGACCCAACATCCGACGCTTGGAGACGATGATGATCCAGGACAGCACGGACGCCACCATGAGTCCGGCCATGACCAGTTGCACCAGCAGACTGGCGTCAAAGATCAAATGTGTGAGCGACAGCTCGTTGTTCATGCGTTGCTCCCAAAAAACAAAGCCGGCAGCGCGCGCGGCTTGAAGGTCGATTCGGTCAGGCAGGCCGCTCGGACCTGCGCCTGGATGAGGCAGCGCCCTGCCGGTGTGCCGAGATGCACTGCCTGAGTGAAGCGCAGACTGGCGCGTTTGCGCTCGGTGATCTGCACTGACACAGCCAGTTCGTCGTCCAGTCGAGCCGGCCCGAGAAACCGTGTGGTCATCTCACTGACCGCGAAACAGAGATCCAGTTCGTTTCGGAGCGCTTCCTGCGACCAGCCAAGATGGCGCACCCACTCGGTGCGGGCGCGCTCCAGATAGCGTAGATAGTTGGCGTGATAAACCACGCCACTGGCGTCCGTGTCTTCATAGTAGACACGCGTGGTCCACCAGAACGTTGTGTTGTCAGATGAGTCCGGCATTCCTTGCCAAGCCTGTCGTCAAAGAGGCCGCAGCAGATAGCTTGCGGGTTAAATAACTGATTATACGCGTAATATTGCGGAAAACCGGCCCGTTCCATCCGGATTGCGCCTGAAAACAGGCCATGCGGCGTTACTCGTCGCTTGTTTGGAATGACCAAACTTCACTTCCCGCGCCGTGCCTGGCCTGTTTTCAGGCGGCCACTTGGCGGCGGGAATAGATCAGTGTCTCCTTAATACTCAACCTTACGGACTTCTCCGCATGACCCATCACCCTGTTTCATTTGCGATCCACGGCGGCGCCGGCGATATGCCGGATCGGGATCATGGCTACGCTGACCACCTGGCTGCCCTGCAAGCAATCGGGGTTTCGACACGGCAAGCCTTGGCCGACGGCGCCGACGCCATTGATGCCGTCGAACTCGCGGTTCGGCAGCTGGAGGATTGCGAACTGTTCAATGCCGGCCGTGGCGCCGTGCTCAATGCCGATGGCGACGCGGAACTGGACGCCTCCATCATGCGTGGAGACGGCGCCTGTGGGGCCGTCGCCGGAGTACGTCGTCCGCGCAATCCCATTGGCCTTGCACGCGCGGTCATGGACGACGGCCATCACGTGATGCTGGTTGGCCCGAACGCGGATCAGGCTTGCGATCGGTTTGGTGTCGACACCGCTCCGCCCGACTATTTTGTCGTGAACGACCGACTTCGGCAGTTGGACCGAGCCCGCGAACGCTCCGCCATCATGCTCGATCACGACGAGCCTTTAGGCACGGTGGGCGCCGTTGCTCGCGACGCACGCGGTGCACTTGCTGCGGCAACCTCGACCGGCGGAATGACCAACAAGGCGCCAGGGCGTGTCGGGGATTCCGGCATCATCGGTGCCGGCACCTGGGCCAGCGATGCGAGCTGCGCGATCTCCTCCACCGGCCACGGCGAATCATTTGTCCGCGTCAATGCTGCGGCACAGATTCACTGGCGCATGCTCCTCGGACACGAACCGATGACCGCGGCTGCAGAGCTGGTCATCGACCAGATCGTTGCCTGTGGCGGCATGGGTGGGTTGATCGGCATCGACCGCGACGGGCTCGTCTGTCTGCCCATGAGCACGCGCGGCATGTTTCGGGCCTGGGCAGAGTTGGACGGCCCAGTACAGGCTGCGGTATTCAGGTAGTCCGCCTGTATCGAACGTCGAAGCCGCTCTCGGCCGCGTTCCACCGAGTCCGAACATGCTGACACCGACGCGAACTGCGGCACTCCTGATGGCGTTGTCGCTCTGGGGTTGCGGCGGCGGCGGGTCTCCCGCTGGGGTGCCCGATCCTGTCGATGATCCACCGCCGGGTGAAACCGTGGGCCTGGACACACGGCCGACGAATTCGGCCTGTGTGGCGAGCGAGTTCGCGCCATCCGGCAGCGCGGCGTTTGAGCTGGAAGCCGCCTTTCCGGAACTGCCGGCGCTGTCGCAGCTCGTGACCTTGCATCAAGCACCGCACGACAACAGCCAGTGGTACTCGGCGCAACAGAACGGGCTGATTCGTCGATTCGCCAATCGCAGCGATGCCGATTCGCTGCAAACCGTGCTCGACCTCAGTGACGTGGTCGTCAACAGCGGCGAGCAAGGTCTGCTGGGCATGGATTTTCACCCCGAATTCCCTGCGGACTCCCGCCTGTTCGTCTACTACAGCCTAGAGGGTCCGCGGCGCAGCCGAGTCAGCAGTGTTGCGATCGACGGTGCCGGGGTTGCCCTGCCCGGCTCGGAGACCGTCATCCTGGAAATCAGCCAGCCCTTTGCCAACCACAATGGCGGCACCCTGCTATTTGGCCCCGATGGCCTGCTTTATCTTGGCTTGGGCGACGGCGGCTCCGGTGGGGACCCACAAGGCCATGGTCAAAACACGCAAACCTTGCTGGGTTCCATGCTGCGGATCGACGTGGATGGCGCACCGCCTTACGAGATTCCGGCTGACAACCCATTCGCCAGCGGGGGCGGTGCTCCGGAAATCTTCGCCTGGGGTTTGCGCAACCCGTTTCGCTGGAGTTTCGACCGATTGACAGGCGAACTGTGGGCGGGAGACGTTGGCCAGAACGCCTATGAGGAAATCTCGATCATCCGCCGCGGCGAGAACTACGGCTGGAATACCCTGGAAGGGTTTCACTGCTATAACGCGAGCAGCTGTGATCAGGCGGGTTTGACCCCGCCGGTAGCGGAATATCCACACGAAGCCGGTCGATCGGTCACCGGCGGTTTCGTCTACCGCGGTCAGGCGATTGCCGGGCTGCGGGGGCGCTATGTATTCGGTGATTTCACCAATGGCCGCATCTGGGCGATTGATCGGGATGCCGGTGCGATTGATGCCAACGATGCCGCGCTGGAATCCGGGTTGAGCATCGCCGGTTTCGCCGAGGACAACGACGGCGAACTCTATGTGCTCAACTACAGCGGCAACGACGGCCGCGGCGTTTTCAGGCTGGTGTCATCGGCCGATAGCGAGCCTGCCACCGACACCGTGCCGGATCGCCTGTCGCAAACCGGCTGCGTCGACATGGACGACCCCACGGCGCCTGCCGAGGGCACCGTGTCCTATGCCCCCGCCGCCGCGTTCTGGTCCGATGGTGCGAGTAAAGCGCGGGCGGCCGCGATTCCGGACGGCACCACTCTCGGGCGCACCGGCTCGGGGGACTTCCTGTTCCCGGTCGGCTCGGTGCTGATCAAGCATTTTCTCCGCAACGACAAGCCATTCGAGACCCGGCTGCTCATGCGGCACGGCGACCGCTGGGGCGGCTATAGCTACCGATGGAACGATGCCGGTGACGAGGCCTTGTTACTGCCCGATGCGCTGGACGAGTCCGTGGAGGGTGAGCCATGGCACTACCCCAGCCGCACGGAATGCTTCGAATGCCACACCGATGTGGCGAATACGACGCTTGGGCTCTCAACATCACAACTCAACAGGACCTGGCGCTACCCGGAGACCGGCCGCATTGGCCAACAGCTCGACACGCTGGCCTTCATCAACTGGTTTGCGACCCCCATCAACGACGCTGAGCAGGCCACCGCCCTGGTCGATCCCGCCGACCCGGCACAGGCGCTCGACGCGCGGGCACGGGCCTACCTGGAGACCAATTGTGCGATGTGCCATCAGCCGGGTGGCAGCAGCGGCGCGGGCATTGATTTGCGTGCCCTGGTCTCGCTGGCGGACATGGGCATCTGCGATGTGTCACCGCAGTCCGAAACGCTGGGCATCGACGACGCACGCCTGCTGGCACCGGGGGAACCGGAGCGGTCAATCATTCGCGAGCGGATGAACCGGCGGGACGAACACGCGATGCCGCCCTTGGCCTCGCGGCTGGTCGATGCCGACGGCGTGGCCCTGATCGGTCAGTGGATCGCGTCGGTGGATGCCTGTCCCTAGTCGCCCGGAAACAAGGCCTGGGCGGGTTCACCACTGCCCGCCGGCGCCTGCAAGCCCATGTGCAGCCAGGCCGACCGCGTCGCCTGCCGGCCTCGCGGCGTGCGCTGCATGAAGCCTTGCTGAATCAGGTACGGCTCGATCACGTCTTCGATGGTGTCGCGTGATTCACCGATCGCGGCGGCCAGGCTCTCCACGCCGGTCGGACCGCCATCAAAGCGCTCTACCAGGGCCGACAGCAGCTTGCGGTCCATGACGTCAAAGCCTTCCTTGTCGACATCGAGCATATCCATCGCCGCCTGCGCAACGTCCTGGGTGACATCACCGTCTGCGCGGACCTGTGCGTAGTCGCGAACACGGCGCAGCAAACGATTGGCGACGCGTGGCGTCCCGCGGGAACGACGGGCGATTTCCATCGCGCCACCGGTGTCCAACTCCATACCAACGATGTCGGCCGAGCGGCGGACGATCCGGCTCAATTCATCCAGGGTGTAGAACTCCAGCCGGTGCACGATGCCGAAGCGGTCGCGTAGCGGTGAGGTCAGCGAGCCGGCGCGGGTCGTCGCGCCGACCAGGGTGAACGGTGGCAAGTCCAGCTTGATCGAGCGCGCGGCCGGCCCTTCGCCGATGACGATATCGAGCTGATAATCCTCCATGGCCGGATAAAGCACTTCCTCGACGACCGGGCTGAGGCGATGAATTTCGTCGACGAACAGCACGTCATGCGGCTCCAGATTCGTGAGCAGCGCAGCCAGATCACCCGGGCGTTCGAGCACCGGACCGGAGGTTTGCCGCAAGCCCACGCCCATCTCGGCAGCGATGATATGCGCCAATGTGGTCTTGCCCAGGCCGGGCGGCCCGAAGATCAGCACATGATCCAGGGCCTCGCTGCGCTGACGCGCCGCCTCGATAAAAATGCCGAGGCGCTCGCGGACCGGGGCCTGCCCAACATAATCAGCGAGTTTCTTGGGGCGGATGGCACGGTCGATCCGGGCCTCTTCGCCGGAGGCCGAGGCATCCACCACGCGGCTGTCATCAAAATCGCTCATGTTCGCGACTATCGCATGGCCGAGCGCAGGGCAGCACGGATGATCGCTTCACTGTCCATCCCCGCCTCGGCCACCTTTTGGACCATCCGCCCGGCTTCTGCAGGCTTGTAACCCAATGCGACCAAGGCGTCGGTGGCCTCGGAGGGTGCGCCCTGCGGCTTCACTTCCAGCGAACGTCCATCGCTCCTGCCGGATGCGATCAGGGCATCGGTGCGGCCTCGCATTTCCACGACCAGACGTTCGGCAGTCTTCTTGCCGATGCCAGGTACACGCGTGAGCGCGGTGACATCGCCCTCTTCGACGACACGGGTGAAATCCGCAGGCGGGATGGTCGAGAGAATCGCCAGCGCCAGCTTGCCGCCCACGCCGTTGATGCGGATCAGCACACGAAATAGATCACGCTCCGCCATTGATGCGAAGCCGAAGAGCTGCTGTGCATCTTCGCGCACGCTCAAGTGGGTGTGCACGATCACATCCGTGCCGGTTTCGCCGAGTTCGTAGATGGTCGACATCGGCGCCTCGACCTCGTAGCCGACACCCTGCACATCGATCAGAAGCACCGGCGGACGCTTGGCGATCAGGGTGCCACGGAGCCGTCCGATCATGATGACTGCGCCAGTAGCCGCGCGGCCGGCGATGAGCGCCAATGCGCGTGGCAGACGGCGATCGCTAACGCGTCCGCGGCATCGGCCTGTATCGGTTTCTGAACCCCCAGCAATGCCCGCACCATATGCCCAACCTGTGTCTTGTCTGCTCGGCCGTTGCCGACGATGCTCTGCTTCACTCGAGCTGGCGGATACGCTGAAATCGGCACATCCATGCAGGCGATGGCCGCCATTGCTGCCCCCCTGGCCTGCCCCAGCTTCAAGGCCGACATCGCATTGCGATTGACGAACACGTCCTCGAGTGCCGCTTCGGCGGGCCGATACTCGCCAACCAGGTCGTGCAGCGACTCGTAGATCTTACGCACGCGCTGATCAAAAGCTGCGTCGCCGAGCCGGACGCAACCCCAGGCCACCGCTGTCTGGCGCTGCCCCAGCACATCAATGACGCCCCAACCCGTGTAGCGGGATCCGGGATCGATGCCGAGAATACGGACCGTGGTCGCCAGGTTCAGGCGACCTCTTCGCTCGGGTATTCAGCGTTGGTGAAGACGTCCTGCACATCATCCAGATCGTCTAGTGCATCGACCAGGCGGGTCAGGGTCTCTGCCTGTTCGGCATCCAGTTCAACGCTGGTGGTCGCCAGCATCGTGACATCCGAATGCGCCGGCTCCAGCCCGTCCGCGGTGAGGGCATCGCGAACCGCTTCATAGGCATCCGGAGGTGTAAGCACCTCGATCGAGCCATCGTCGTTGGTCGTGATGTCCTCGGCACCCGCTTCCAGCGCGATCTCCATGACACGTTCTTCCAGCGCTTCGTCGCCGTGGGAGAACACGATCACGCCGGAGCGGTTGAACAGGTAGGCCACGGAACCGTCCGAGCCAAGGTTGCCGCCATGCTTGGTGAAGGCGTGGCGTACGTCTGAGACCGTACGATTCCGGTTGTCGCTCAGGCAATCAACCATCACGGCAACGCCATTGGGGCCGTAGCCTTCGTAACGGATTTCCTCGTAGTCGTCACCTTCCATGGCACCCGAGCCACGCTTGATCGCGCGCTCGATGTTGTCCTTGGGCACGGACTGGGCTTTCGCCTTGTCGATGGCTAATCGAAGCCGTGGGTTGGAATCAACGTCCCCGCCGCCCATCTTGGCGGCGACGGTGATTTCCTTCGCCAGTTTGGTGAAGAGCTTGCCGCGTTTCTTGTCCTGGGCGCCCTTGCGGTGCTGGATGTTCGCCCATTTGGAATGACCTGCCATCTTGCGTCTGCTTTTACACTCGTTCGATCAGAACTTCAGGTGGAAACCGGCGTGTGCACCCGTATCCACACTCATTTCGCTACCCGGATCGAAACCCAGGCGCACCTGACGCGCGCCGACGTACACGTAGGCGTTGCGAATCAGCTCGTAGTTAATGTTCGCGGCATATTCGAGGAACTTGTCGATGTCGCCAAAGGCCGATACATCCGGTGCGTAATAGAGATACGCCCCCAGGCCGATTCGGTTGAATGCCGGCAGCCTTGCGTCCACCGCGCCACCCAGTGCCACGGCACCGCCGTTGGCGTCACCACCATTGACGTCCAGACCGACCAGGCGCACGCCCAGACCCGCGTTGACCAGCGCATTGCGGGCGCCGGCGTCGCCGGTGACCAGCAAGCCCAGATGGCCCATGGTGAAATCGGCGTTGTCATCGTCGGAGTACAAACCGCCGAAGGACAGCTTGCCATTGCTATTGGGTAGCAAACCGGTATCGGAAGAAAACTCCCCGCGAATCGCGTCACCAGACAGGTTCAGGTCCAGGGACTGCTCTGCAAACACGAGGCCCGGTGCCAGCATTGCCAGCATCAAAAGGGTTTTTCGCATGATTAGCGCTTCTTCTTGTTGATCGAGTGGATGGCGTGTCCATGCACGGACAAAGCCGCTTCGTGCACCGCCTCCGACAGCGTGGGATGAGCATGCATGGTCAGGGCAATATCCTCGGCGGTTGCGCCGAATTCCATTGCGACGACCATTTCGGCCACGAGTTCCGAGACATAGGGCCCGACCATGTGGGCGCCGAGGATGCGATCGGTTTTCGCATCGGCGACCAACTTGACCGAACCCGTGGACATTTCCAACGCTTTCGAGCGGCCGTTCGCAGAAAACGGGAATGTCCCGACGTTGTAGTCCACACCCTCGGACTTGAGCTGCTCTTCCGTCTTGCCTACCCAGGCCAGTTCCGGTGCGGTGTAGATGACCGATGGAATCGCGTCATAGTTCACCGCCGGTTTCTGGCCGGCAATCAATTCAGCACAGGCGACGCCCTCTTCCGAGCCTTTGTGCGCCAGCATCAGACCGCCAATCACGTCGCCAACGGCGTAAACATTGGGCAGGTTGGTCCGATAGGTCTCATCGACTTTGACGAAACCCTTGTCGTCCAGCGCAAGACCAGAATCCTTGGCGAACAGTGAATCGGTGTTCGGCCGACGACCCACAGCCACGATGAGCCGATCGAAGGTGTCGGACTGCTTCTCGTCGCCGGTCTGGTACTCGACCTTGACCTGCGTCTTCTGCGCCTTGGCGCTCAGCACGCGGGCGCCGAGCCGGATGTCCAGCCCCTGCTTCTTGAACTGGCGGGCGGCGTCCTTTGCGATCTGCTGATCCGCCATCGGCAGAAACTGGTCCATCGCTTCCAGCAGGACCACTTCGGCCCCCAGGCGCTGCCATACGCTGCCCAGCTCCACGCCGATGACGCCGGCACCGATGATGCCCAGCCGCTTCGGCACCTCAGGAAACTCCAGCGCGCCCCAGGAATCAACGATGCGATCGCCATCAAAGGGCGCAATCTTCAATTCCACCGGCGAACTGCCGCTGGCGATGATGATGTGCTCGCAGCTCAGTTCCCTCGCATCGCCCTGGTCCACCGGCGTGACCTTGACCTTGCCGGACCCCAGCACCGTGCCGGTGCCTGGAATCCCCTCCACGCCGTTGGATTTGAACAGTGCCTGTACGCCGCCGTTCATCTGGCGGCAAATGCCGGATTTGCGTTCGTGCATCGCGGCCAGATCCAGCTTGATCTTGCCTGTACCAATCCCGTGCTTTTCGAACTCGTGATGCGCGCGGTGATAGAGCTCCGAGGATTCAAGCAGTGCCTTGGACGGGATGCAGCCCGCATTGAGGCAGGTGCCGCCGAAAGCCTGCGTACCATCGCGGTTCAGCCAGTTGTCGACGCAGGCGGTCTTCATGCCCAGCTGCGCGGCGCGAATCGCGGCGACGTACCCGGCCGGGCCGCCACCGATCACAATGACGTCAAAGTCCTTGCTCATTGCTCAGTTCTCATTTGTTCGAATGGTTGCAAATCAATCTATTAAGGACGGATCTGCAAGTTAAATCTGAAGCAGAAGACGGCCTGGATCTTCCAGTGTTTCCTTGATCGTGCGCAGGAACATCACGGCATCCTTGCCATCGACCAGGCGATGGTCGTAGGACAGCGCCAGGTACATCATTGGGCGGATGACGATTTCGCCGTCGACCACCACGGGCCGTTCGATGATGCCGTGCATGCCAAGAATCGCCGACTGCGGCGGATTGAGGATCGGTGTCGACAACATCGACCCGAAGATCCCGCCGTTGGTGATGGAGAAGGTTCCACCCTGCAGGTCAGCCATCGTGATCTTGCCGTCACGGGCCTTCATGCCGTAGTTGTTGATGGCCTGTTCGATCTCGGCAAAGCTCATCGATTCCGCGTCTCGCAAGATCGGTACGACCAGCCCGCGCTCCGTCGAAACGGCGATGCCGACATCGTAGTACCCGTGGTAGACCACATCGTCATCGTCAATGGATGCATTGACGATCGGGTAGCGCTTGAGGGCCGCCACGGAAGCCTTGACGAAGAACGACATGAAGCCGAGCTTGATGTCATAGGATTTCGCGAAGTTGTCCTTGTACCGGGCGCGCAGGTCCATAACGGCCTTGAGGTCAACCTCGTTGAAGGTCGTGAGCATGGCTGCAGTCTGCTGCGCCTCGACGAGGCGCTCCGCGATGCGCTTGCGGATGCGGGTCATCGGTACCCGCTGCTCCACACGGTCGCCAGACGGCACGCTCACCTGCTCGGCCTGCGGTGCAGGCTTGGAGGTCTTTTCGCCTGCCTGGCCGGCCTCGTCGGACTTGCCAGCGTCGTCGGTCTTCGAGGCCAAGTAGTCTTCAACGTCGCTCTTGACGATGCGACCACCCTTGCCCGTGCCCTTGATCTTGCTCGGGTCGAGGTCGTGTTCGGCGACCAGCTTGCGAACGGCAGGGCTGAGCGGCGGACTATCCTCGCCTTCCCCGGATGGCGCCTCGGACTCACCGGATTGTTCGTCGGCGTCGGCACCCGAGTCATCGGTATCACCACCGCCCTGACCCTCTTCGAGCACGGCGATCACGTCACCAGAGCCCACCGTGGCGCCTTCTTCGGCCTTGATCTCTTTCAGCACGCCATCGGCAACAGCGGGCACTTCGAGCATGACCTTGTCGGTTTCGAGCTCGCAGATGTTCTCGTCGCGAGACACGCGATCACCCGGCTTCTTGTTCCAGACTGCCACGGTGGCTTCGGTAACCGACTCAGGCAGGGCCGGGACTTTGACTTCAATACTCATTCCGTCTCCAAACAAATTCCATATGCGTGACCACAGGCGGTGAAAGGCATCCTACTCACCCCGTGTCCGATTGCCGGATTCCAATGCCTCGCGAACCAGCTCCTCCTGCTCCTGCACATGGACCTTGTGATAGCCCGTTGCGGTAGAGGGAGACCCTGCTCGTGTGGCATACAACATGACGTGACGCTCGCCCAGCGAGTTCAGCAGGCGATGCTTGATCTGGTACCAGGCACCCTGATTCTCGGGCTCTTCCTGGCACCAGACGATTTCGCTGGCATTGCCGTAGCGCGCGAGAATGGCCTTGTATTCATCGCGCGGGAACGGGTAGAGCTGCTCGATCCGAACCAGGGCGACCTGGTTCTGGAGCTCCAGCTCCTCGCGTTTCTGCAGCAGGTCGAAGTACACCTTTCCGCTGCACAGCACGATGCGCCGGACGGCGGCTTTGTCCTCGATGCCCTTGTCGTCGATGATGGTTTCGAAGCGTCCTTGCTGGAGATCCTCCAGCGAGGAGACCGACTGCTTGTGCCTGAGCAAGCTCTTCGGCGTCATCACGATCAGCGGCAGCCGGTAATCACGCTTGAGCTGACGCCGCAGCATGTGGAAGAACTGGCTGGGCGTGGATGGCACGCAGACCTGCATGTTGTCGGCGGCGCATAGCTGCAGGTAACGCTCCAGGCGGGCCGACGAATGTTCCGGCCCCTGGCCTTCGTAACCGTGAGGTAGCAGCATCGTCAGGCCGCAGACGCGTGCCCACTTGGCGTGGCCAGACGCGATGAACTGGTCCACGACGACCTGTGCGCCGTTAGCGAAATCGCCAAACTGCGCCTCCCAGATCACCAGCGTTTCCGGCTGTGCGGTCGCATACCCGTATTCAAAGCCGAGCACGCCCTCTTCGGACAGCAGCGTGTCATTAATCACGAACTGTTCGGGCTGCCCGACCGTGCGCAGCGGGACGTGAACTTCGCCATCCTTCTGATTGATCAGGCGGCACTGGCGATGGAAAAACGTGCCGCGCCCCGAATCCTGACCACTGAGCCGCACCTGGAACCCGTCATCAATCAGGCCCGCATAGGCCATGGTCTCGGCGAAACCCCAGTCGATCGGCAGGCCACCGGCCGCCATCTTCCGGCGGTCCTTCATGATCCGTTCGACGCGGTTGTGCAGCGTGAAGCCGTCCGGCACGTCCAGCAGCTTGTCGGCCAAGCCTTTCATCTGTTCGGCCGGGACATTCGTCTCGCAGTACGCGTCCCAATGGCCGTTGACGTATTTGCCCCAGTTCACCGTGAACTGGTTACCGACCATCCCCAACGTGTTGCGGGCGATGTTCTCGCCGTTATCCAGGCCGTTGCGGTAGTCGGCATTGAGCTGATCCGCTTCCTTGCCATCGATCACGCCGGCTTCTTCCAGTCGCTTGGCGTAGATGGCCCTGGGGGTGGGATGGCCCTTGATGATTTCGTACATCTTCGGCTGCGTGACGGCAGGTTCATCGGCCTCGTTGTGGCCGTGGCGTCGGTAGCAGACAAGATCGACGATCACGTCCTTGTGGAACTCGGACCGAAAATCCATCGCCAGACGAGTCACAAAGACCACCGCTTCCGGATCGTCCGCGTTCACATGAAACACCGGAGCTTCCAGCATCTTGGCGATGTCGGTGGAATACAGCGATGTGCGCGCGTGTTCACGCTGCGCCACTTCGATCGGGTTATTGGTCGTGAAGCCAACCTGGTTATTGACGATGAAATGCACCGTGCCGCCGGTCGCATAGCCCTTGGCCTGCGACAGCTGCAAGGTCTCCATCACCACGCCCTGCCCGGCGAAGGCGGCGTCGCCATGAACCAGCACCGGCAAAATCGTGTTGCCCCGCTCATCACCGCGCCGATGCTGGCGTGACTTCACCGAGCCCTCGACCACGGGGTTCACGATTTCCAGATGTGACGGATTGAATGCCAGCACCATGTGCACACGGCGACCGTCCACTTCGATGTCGTTGGAAAAGCCCTTGTGGTACTTCACGTCCCCGGAAAAACTAAGGTCCTCGGCCGTGACCTTGCCCTCGAATTCGTCGAACAAGTCCTTGGGCGATTTGCCGAGCACGTTGACCAGCACGTTCAATCGACCTCGATGGGCCATGCCGATGACGACTTCTTCGACCTCGTGCGCCGAGGCACGGCGAATCAACTCGTCCAGGGCTGGAATCAGCGAATCGCCACCCTCGAGTGAGAAGCGTTTCTGGCCGACGTAGCGCGTGTGCATGTAGCGCTCGATGCCCTCGGCGGCGGTCAGCTGCTTGAGCACTTCCTTTTGTTCATCAGGCGTCAGCCGCAGATCGTCGATCGTGCCTTCCAGGCGACGCTGGATCCAGCGCTTTTGCTGCGTTTCCGTGATGTACATGTACTCGGCACCGATCGAATCGGTGTACACGCGCTTCACAACGTCGATAATCTCGCGCAGCTTCATCCGGTTGGCCGTGGCCAACGAGCCGGTATCGAACTCGTTTTCCATGTCCGAGCTACCAAGCCCATGGAAAGCCGGGTCCAGATCAGGAACCTGAGGTTGATTGGCCAGGCCGAGGGGGTCCAGCTTGGCAGCCTGGTGCCCGCGCACGCGGTAATAGTTGATGAGTCGGAGCACCGACGATTGCTTCGATGCGGCCTGGGCGGAAAGCCCTCCGCCCTTGCCGACGCTGACCACCGGCTTGGCGCGGGCCAGCTCCGCGAAAGAGCGCTGAATCGGGCTATGCGCGACGTCATGCCGGGCGCCGCCGGTTTCCATCTGCTTGAAATAGTCGCGCCAACTGGCCTCGACTGAATCCGGGTCGGCCAGGTACTGCTCGTACATGGCTTCGACCCAGGCGCCATTGCCTCCGGAAATCGGAGATGTTTCTAGAAAATGTCGCAGCTTTTCGCCGGTCATTTCGGCCTCTGCACCAGATGGATCGGCGCAGTATACGAGCGCTTTTCGCCAGAACCCACCCGCGCAAACACGTGAGCGTGACCGCAGGCGAACTTGGATACGGGGGCCTCCGTCAACTCTCTGAATCGCAACAAAAAAACGAATGACAGCAAGCAGTTGCGTGATGCAATCCCAACGCGCCCCCGGCGGCGCTTTCCGCAAAACGAAAAGGAATGCGCGCAAAACGAAGCAGCCCCGCCGAAGCGGGGCTGCTCGTTCATACGAAAGTACGCTCTATTTGCCGTCGCGAGGCCAGGAAGACGTCAGGTCGGCCAGGTACTCGCGGAACTCTTCTGCCAGGTCCGGGTGCTTGAGTCCCAGTTCGACGTTGGCCTGGAGATAACCCAGCTTGCTGCCGCAATCGTAGCGCTTGCCTTCAAATTCGTAGGCCAGCACCGTCTGCTCCTGAATCATCGCGCTGATGGCGTCGGTGAGCTGGATCTCTCCGCCGGCTCCCGGCTCGGTGGACTCCAGCAGTTTGAAGATACGGGGCGTCAGGATATAGCGGCCGACAACGGCGAGGTTCGATGGCGCATTCTCCGGGTCCGGCTTTTCCACAATGCCGCGGATCTCGCCCAGGCCTGGTCCGACCGGCTCGACCTCAACAATGCCGTACTTGTGGACCTCGTCCTGCGGAACACGCTGCACGGCGATGACCGAGGTGCCGTATTCCTGGTAGACGCGCTGCATCTGTGCCAAGGCCGGGCGCAGTTTTCCGTCAATCAGGTCGTCGGCAAGAATCACCGCGAAGTCTTCGTCGCCGACGGCTGTCCACGCGCAGGAGATCGCATGACCCAGGCCGCGGGCTTCAGGCTGACGGATGTACACACAAGTGATGCCGGGCGGCAGAATGTCGCGGACTTCCTGCAACAACGCCGTCTTGCCCTTTTCCTCAAGCTGCTTTTCCAACTCGTAGGATTTGTCAAAGTGGTCGAGGATTGAGTTCTTGTTGTTGCTGGTGATGAACACCAGCTCCTCAGCCCCGGCCGAAACTGCTTCTTTCACCGCGTACTGGATCAGCGGCTTGTCAACGATCGGCAACATCTCCTTGGCATTGGCTTTGGTCGCCGGGAGAAAACGGGTTCCCAGACCCGCGACGGGAAAGACCGCTTTGCGTAGTCGCATGATTATCCTTTTAGTTGGTTGGACGTATGCTCGATGTTGCAGGCATTCGCCGCGTGGCGATGAAGGTCCTGCAGCCTAGGTAGTGACGCTGCGCGGCATGTCGAGAAATCATGCCGAGTGGCTATTTCATCGAATATCCGCGCGAAAATTCTCAATATAGGCTAGCGCAATGCCTCGTATGACGCATCAGGGCACTCGCTCGTCGATAACAATCATATGCGTTTGGCCCGTGTCATCTCGTGTCAGCTCGATCTGACCCTGCAGGTCGCCTGAGCTTGCTCGGGCCTCGCCGGCACGCGAGATGCGGGCCGAGATTGACCAGCGATCTGCCGAGTCCAGTGATAATCCCTGCATCATCGCATCCTGACTGCTCAATGTGACAGCGAGCGGAAACCTTGGCGAATCCAGCCGTTTGGCGGCCAGCGGCATCGGTGGCCCGGCCACCTGCTTGGCGAACACGAACAGCGTGAACCGGTCGGGTACAGCGTCTTCAAACTTCGGTGCGAGCTGGACGGTCAGAGACAGCTGCGTCCCCGCCTCGGCTGGCGTGTCAGCCGGGGCCGCCGCGGGCGGTGCGGTCTCCGATGCGTCGGCCGGCACGCCTCCGAGCGCGATCACCGCACGGCGGACCGCCCCGGCCAGCGGCTCATCCAGTTCCTGGCGATCCAGACGCTGCAAGCGCAGCAGCGCGATGTCTTGCTTGCCATCCTGCGCCGCGGCGAGGCTGCCGTACCAGAGCCCACGCGTGTTGTTTGGATCAATCTGAAGCGCCGTATCGAACAGTGCGGCCGGTCGTCCAAGCCAGTCCTGCCCACGAGCCATGCCGAGCGCCTCGCCCTCGGCCACCAGGGCTTCGACGTTGCTGCCGTCGGTCTGTTCGTTGATCTCCCGGTAAAGCTTCGCAGCCGGTTGATAACGCTCGGTTCCCATGTACACCCGTGCGAGCATGCGGCGCGCATCCAGATCATCCGGGCTCGCGCTGACCCGCGACTCCAGTTGTTCGACCAGCCCGCTCATCTGCTCCGCATGCGACATGGGAGGCAAGCCGCCGCTGGCCAGATAAAGCCCGGCGGCGACCAGCGGCACGACCAGAATCGCGACCGCCGCCATCCAGCGGCCGCCCGGCTGCGCGGTGCCTTCCTCGGCCTGGGCGTCACGCAACAGCTCGGTCGCGGCGTCGGTTTCCAGCTGTTCAAACGTCGCGGTGTCGATCCGCCCAGCGGTGAGATCGGTGTCCAGTTCTGCCTTGCGGCTGCGGAACGCAGCCACATTGTCGGCCTGGCGACTGCGTCTTCCAGACCGCAGGCGGCGCAGCGAGAAGGCCGGGAACAGCATGGCGACGAGCGCCAGGCCGATGAAGATGGCAATCAGTAGAGCTTTCATTCTTTGTCCAGCAGGCGCTGCAAGGCTTCGCGATCAACCGAGTCAGGCGACGTCGGCTCGGGGCGTCGCTTGCGCAGCATCCAGACCGCGATCAGCAGCGTCGCAATCAGAACGACAAATGGCGTCAGCCAAAGCAGCCAGGTCGTTGGCTTGAACGGCGGCCGGTACAGCACGAAATCGCCATAGCGCGCCTGCAGATAGGATTTGATCTCATCGTCACTGCGACCGGCGACCAGCATGTCGGCGACCTGCCGCTTGAGATCCTGGGCCAGCGAGGCGTTGGACTCGGCGATGTTCTGGTTTTGGCAGACCAGGCAGCGCAGCTCTTCCAGCAGGCTGTGGTAGCGCTCGGTCTGTTCCGGCGACAGATTCTCCGGTGCCGCGAAGGCCAGCCCGTAGAACGCAAATGCCACACCCGCCAGAACCGCGCGCAGTTTCATGCCGTTGGCTCCTGCAGCAAACGCTGCACAATCGGGCGGAAGGTCTCTTCCATGCTGGTCGGGTCCAGTGGGCCAATGTGCTTGTAGCGAATCCGGCCCGTGGCATCGATGACGAAAGTTTCGGGTACACCGTAAACCCCCCAGTCGATGCCGACATCGCCGGCTCGGTCGCTGGCAATCGCCTGGTAGGGGTCGCCGTGGCGAGCCAGCCATGCCAGGGCGTCACCCGGAGCATCCTTGTAGTTCAGCCCGTAGAGCGGCACATCGGATGTCTCGGCCCAGTCCATCCATAGCGGATGCTCCAGGCGGCAGGGCACGCACCAGCTTGCCCAAACATTGACGATGCTCACCTGCCCTTCGAACTGCCGCTCCGAGAGCAATTCGCCTGGCGCACGCAGACTGGGGAGCTCGAATGACGGAGCCGGCTGGTCGATCAGCGGTGATGGCACACGGCTGGGGTCCAGACGCAGGCCGACCGCAAACACAGCGATCAGGGCACCGACCACCAGAATCGGCGCGATCAGAACCCAGCGACTCATGCGCGGACCGACTCTGGGTCGACCACCGCCGATGACGCTCGGGATCGCAGCCGGTACCGGCGATCGGTCGCAGCCAGCGCGCCGCCAAACGCCATGAGCAGCGCACCAAACCAGATCCAGCGAATCAACGGTTTCACGTAAAGCCGCAGAATCCATGCGCCGCCCTGCACCGGCTCGCCCAGCGAGACATACAGATCCCGCAGCGGACTGACATCAATCGCTGCCTCGGTCATCGGGTTGCCACCGGTGCGGTAATAGCGCTTTTCCGGGTTCAGCGTCGCGATGGAGCGGCCTTCCCGACTAATTTCCACGGTGCCGACATCCGCATTGAAGTTCGGGCCTTCGTCACGCGCCACGCCGATGAACTTGAACGAGTAGCCGGAAAATTCGGCGGCTTCGCCCGGCGCCAGCCGCACATCGCGTTCAATCGAACCGTGGTTGACCAGCGCAACACCGAGCACGAAGACGCCCAGGCCGACATGCGCCAGCGACATGCCCCATTGTCCCCGCGCCATCTTCACCCGACTACGCCGCAGGGTGATGCGCAGCGGTTCGGCCAGCGCACCGACAATGCACCACACCGCAAGCAGAATTGCGCCGGTGACCCCAAGCCCGCGAACACCGAACAGCGCGACCAGCACTGCGACCAGCACTGCGGCGATCAGCGGAATCATCACCTGCCGACGGACGCGGCCCCAGTCGCCCCGTTTCCACATGACCGGCATGGCGAAGCCCACGAGCAGCACCAGCGGCAGCGTCAACGGTGCGAACACACTGTCGAAATAGGGAGGTCCGACCGAGAGCTTGCCCAGCCCCATCGCGTCGATGAACAACGGGTAAAGCGTGCCGAGCAACACCGCGAGCGCGGCCACCGACAGGAACACATTGTTCAGCAGCAGCAGGCCTTCGCGTGAGAACAGCGTCAGCCGTTGTGACACCTGGAATCGGTTCGCGCGCATCGCGAACAGCAACAGCGCTCCGCCGACGAAGAAACCGAAGATCATCAACACGAATACGCCACGTGACGGGTCTGTGGCGAAGGCATGCACCGACACCAGCACCCCCGAGCGCACCAGGAAGGTGCCCAGCAAGGACAGCGCGAACGCGGAGATCGCCAGCAGCACGGTCCATGCCTTGAACATGCCCCGTTTTTCGGTGACGGCCAGCGAATGGATCAGCGCGGTGCCGATCAGCCAGGGCATGAAGGACGCGTTCTCGACCGGATCCCAGAACCACCACCCGCCCCAGCCGAGCTCGTTATAGGCCCACCATGATCCCAGCAGAATACCGACCGTGAGAAAACTCCAGGCCAGCGTGGTCCACGGTCGTGTCCAGCGCGCCCAGGCTGCATCCAGCCGGCCGCTGATCAGCGCTGCGATGGCGAAGGCAAACGCCACGGAAAAGCCGACATAGCCCATGTACAGCATGGGCGGATGAATGATCAGCCCCGGATCCTGCAATAGCGGGTTCAGATCCTGACCTTCAGGCGGTGCAGGAATCAGACGTTCGAACGGATTGGATGTGAGCAGCGTGAACAGCAGGAACGCAAAGGAAATCGCCCCCATCACGCCGAGTACCGATGCCCCGATGTCGCGCGGCAGGCTCCGATTGAGTCCGGCGACCAGCAACGTCCAGGCACCCAGCATCAGCACCCATAGCAGCAGCGAGCCCTCGTGGCCGCCCCACACGGCAGAAATCCGATAAAACATCGGCAATTCGCTGTGGGCGTTGGTGGCGACGTAGCGCACCGAAAAATCCACATGGATGAACGACCAGGTCAACGCGCCGTAAGCGATGATGGTGAATACGACCTGCCCCACGGCGAGCGGCCACGCCATGGCCTGCCAGCGCTCACGGCGCAATGCGACCCCGGACAGCGGTGCCACGCATTGCATCAACGCCAGCCCGGCCGCCAGGCACAGCGCGAAATGGCCCAGTTCCGGGATCATGTTCGGGCCACAGGCATGCAGCTCATGCCGGCCTTGTCCTTCAGTGAGGCTTCCAGCTCCGGCGGCATGTAGTTCTCGTCATGCTTGGCGAGCACTTCCTCCGCGCTGAATCCGGTCTGCGTATCGTAGGTACCGATCGCGACAATCCCCTGCCCTTCACGGAACAGGTCAGGAAGAATTCCGGAGTAGCGAACGGGAATGGCCTTGTCGCAGTCCGCCAGCCGAAACGTGACGGTGGTGTCCGTGGCAGACCGTTCGACGCTGCCCTCTTCGACAATCCCGCCCAAGCGCACACGGGCCTGGGCCGGTAGCTCGCCTTCGAGAATTTCCGACGGACTGTAGAAGTAGATCAGATTGCTCTGAAAGGCGACCAGCGCCAGGGCCACTGCCGTTCCGGCGCCAAGGACCAGTGCGGCCACCGCCATCATGCGACGTTGTCTACGCGTCATCGTCCGTTTCTCGTTCCAATCGAATATCCCTACGCTGCCGGCTCAGTGACGACCAGCCCAGCAATACGCCTCCGAGCAGGACGGCAGCCGTCAGTCCGAAGGAGGTCCATACGTAGACCGCATAGCCTCCCATGTTCCACCACGACTCGCTCATGCCACCGCCTCACGAATCCAACGCGCGTCACGTTCCCGCGACAGAACCAGGGCACGCATTCTCATGCACTGCATCGCGCAGTAGTAGAAAGTGAAACCCAGCGCGTTGACCAGCAACGGCCAGAGCATGTCCATGGAGATCGACGGCGAATCGAATTTCGTCACGGTGGCGCCCTGATGCAGGCTGTTCCACCATTCCACGGAGTAATGAATGATCGGCACGTTCACGACGCCGATCAGTGCCAGCACGGCGGCCGCACGGGCGCCGCGTCGCGGGTCCTCGAACGCGCCGTTGAGGGCGATGACGCCGAGATAAAGAAACAGCAGTACCAGTTCGCTGGTCAGCCGGGCATCCCAGACCCAGTAGGTGCCCCACATCGGTTCGCCCCAAAGCATTCCGGTGACCAACGCCAGCGCGGTGAACGCAGCGCCGATGGGCGCGGCGGCCACCACGAACAGTTCGGCCAGTTTCATGCGCCAGATCAGCGCCACGCCACCGGCGACCGCCATGGTCGTGTACACGAGTAGCGACAACCACGCGCTGGGCACATGAACATAGATAATGCGAAAGGCATCGCCCTGCTGGTAGTCGGCCGGCGCCAGCACCAGCCCGCCGTAAGTGCCGACGACGATCAGTGCCGCGGCCGCAACGCCGAAAATCACTTGCAGCGTACCGCCCCAGCGATAAAACGTCGGCGGGGAGGCGAGTCGGTGAAACCAGGTCCACATCAGTCGTAACTCAGTCGCAGCGCCACGGCTGCCAGCGGCGGAGCCAAAGTGGCGTACAGCATGGATAAGGCGGCCGTGAAGTATACCGGACCGGCACCGGGAAACCCGGACTGCACCGCCGCCACGGCACCCGCGCCGAACACCAGCAGCGGCACGTATAACGGCAGAAGAATAATCGCCACCAGCACGCCGCCATTGCGGAGGCCCACCGTCAGCGCGCCTGCAACCAGACCCAGCGCCATGAGGCCGAGCGTCCCGGCGATCACCGTCACGAACAGCACGCCGGCGGCGGCCAGCGACAGACCATAGGCCGCACCGGCGATCGGCGCGGCAATCGCCAGCAGGCTGCCCAGCCCCAGCCAATGCGCGCCGAGCTTGGCGAGCAGCACCCACCACAAGGGTGTCGGTGCGGTGAGCAGCACCGCCAAAGTGCCATCCCGCGCGTCATCACGGAACAGCCGGTCCAGCGACAACACCACGGCGAGCACGACCGCGATCCAGACGATGGCGGGTGCGACCAGCGTCAGCACCGCGTCGGCCGGATCGACGCCCAACGGAACAATCATCACCACCATGGTGAAGTAAGTCAGCGGCTGGAGCAGGTCCTGCCGTTGCCGGAACAGCAATTGCCATTCGCGAGTCCAGACTGCGCCCCAGATCCCCATGGCGTTCAGGCGGCGGCCAGATCGATGCAATGCGCATCGATCGGCAGGGGTTGATGTGACGTGACGACGACCGTGCCACCGGCCTGCGCATGCTGGGCGAATCGCTGGCACAGAGCGTCCCGCGAGGCGGCATCCAGGGCGTTCAGCGGTTCATCCAGCACCCACAGCGCCGCCTTGCTCACCGCCAGGCGCGCCAGTGCGACCCGGCGCTGCTGGCCGGCCGACAGTGTTCGCAGCGGTTGGGTCAGCGAACGGCCGGTCAAGCCGAATTCCCGCAGCGCGTCGGTTGCGGCGTCGGCTTCCTCGCCGGTGACCGCGAGCGTGAATCGCAGTGCTTCCACCGCCGTGAGCGCAGCGTTGCCGGTCGCGTCGTGGGCCACATAGCACAGCACGCGGCGCAGGCTCTCCGGTCTTTCGAATATATCGTCGCCGTTCCAGCGCACCTGTCCGGCGTCCGGTTCGCGCAGGCCCACCAGGGCGTGAATCAGCGTGGTCTTGCCGACGCCGTTCGGGCCTTGGAGATGGGTGACCGAGCCCGGCGGCAGATCCGCCGAGAGTGGCCCGAGCAGTGTCTTGCGCCCGCGACGCAGCACGATGCTGTCAAATTGCAGCATCAGAACCGCGAGGACATTGGGGGGGCGGAGAGAACTGGTGCCCGGAGCCGGAATCGAACCGGCACGAAGTCACCTTCGAGGGATTTTAAGTCCCTTGCGTCTACCAGTTCCGCCATCCGGGCGCACGTGTCTGCATAAATGGAGGCTAGGGCCGGAATCGAACCGACGTACACGGATTTGCAATCCGCTGCATCACCACTCTGCCACCCAGCCTCGGGTGCTTGTCTTGGCGATCGTCGCCGACCTGCCAAGTTTAACCGACAAAAACGTCGGTCTGAAAAAACGAATGCCCCGGGCGGCGAGCCGGCCGAGGCATCGTTGCGAACCGGGTCCGGCACTGCCTCCGATTCACCAAATTTGGAGCGGGAAACCGGGTTCGAACCGGCGACCTCAACCTTGGCAAGGTTGCGCTCTACCAACTGAGCTATTCCCGCGAGAGGCGCGTATTCTATGGCGGCGACCGACGGTGTCAAGCGTTTTGGGTCGAGTGCTCGGCCAGTACAGGCCACGCGGCACGCACATACATCGCCATGGACCACAGCGTCAGCCCCGCTGCGACAAACAGCAGCCCGTAACCGATATCGTAGATCGGGATTGGTCCGAGCGGGTGCCCCCAGAGCATCAGCACGATGGCCGTCATCTGAAAGGTCGTCTTCACCTTCCCAACCCAAGACACCGCCACCGAAGCGCGGGCGCCGATCTCCGCCATCCACTCCCGCAGCGCAGACACGGTGATCTCCCGGCCAATGATCACGGCCACCAGAATGCTCAACAGGACACTGGCGTCGTGGCTTAGCAGCACCACCAGCGAGGTGGCGACGATGAGCTTGTCCGCCACCGGGTCCAGGAAGGCACCGAAGGCCGAGGTCTGGTTCCAGCGACGGGCCAGCCAGCCATCGAACCAGTCGGTAATCGCCGCAACGAGAAACAGCAGCGCAGCGACGGGCCCGGCCCAGGGTGACGGCCAGAAGAACGCGAGCACCACGAACGGAATCGCGAGTACCCGCATCAGGGTCAGCAGCATGGGGAAGTTCAGTGGCACGGTTCTATTATGCGTTGTCGAATGGGGAGTATGGGACGTTCAGCTAGGAATGAAACCGATCGTAGATGCGCTGGGCCAGCGTGCGTGAGATGCCTTCTACACGAGCAAGTTCATCCACCCCTGCCCGCTCCACGCGCTGCAGGCCGCCGAAGCTGCGTAGCAACGCCTGTCGACGACGCGGCCCCAAACCTTCGATTTCTTCCAGAACCGATTGCTTGCGCGCCCGGCCACGTTGACCGCGATGACCTTCGATGGCAAATCGGTGCGCCTCGTCGCGAATCTGCTGGATCAGATGCATGCCCGGGTCGTCACTCTTGGGGCGGATGGGCACCGCCGCGCCGGGGCGGAAGATTTGCTCCAGTCCCACCCGGCGATCGGCACCCTTGGCCACGCTGATGATGGTGACGCCGGTCATGCCCGCCTCGTTGACCGCCTCCACTGCCTGACCAAGCTGCCCTTTGCCGCCATCAATCAGCAGCACATCCGGCACCGGCGCCTCGCCCTCTTTGAGCCGCCGGAAGCGCCGTAACACAGCCTGGCGGATCGCCGCGTAGTCATCGCCGGGGGTCACATCGGTCAGGTTGAAGCGGCGGTAGGCCGACTTGAGCGGTCCGTCCTCATCGAAGACCACGCAAGAGGCGACCGGCGACTCGCCCCCCGTGTGGCTGATGTCAAAGCATTCCAGCCGAGAGGGGCGGTCCTCCAGGCCCAGGAGTTCGCCCAGCGCCAGGTACCGCTGTGTCAGCGCCTCGCCTTGCAGCAGCCGACCGGCAACCGCTTCCTGCAGGCTGTCGTGGGCGGTCTTCAGCACCCGAGCCCGCGATCCACGCACCTTGACCTTGATCTGCACGCGGCGGCCCGAGAGCGTTCCGAGGGCGCTTTCCAGCAGCTCGGCATCATCGGGCGTATGCGAGACGACGATTTCCCGCGGCGGCGGGCGCTCGGCGTAATACTGGCCGATGAATGCGCCCAGCACCTCGGCTGGTGGGGCATCCGCCCCGCCCTTCGGAAAAAAGCTGCGATAGCCGAGATGCTGGCCGCTGCGAATAGTGCCGACGCCGACAGCGTTCAGCCCCGCGCGTTGTTCCAGCACGACAAAGTCCGCGTCATCCACGGTGCCGGCCGCGTCGCTGGGTCCCTGGATAGTCCGCAGGGCCGCAATCTGATCGCGGTAGCGGGCCGCCTGCTCGAAATCCAGCGCCTGGGAGGCCGCTTCCATCCGTTCGGTTAGCTTGCGCGCCAGCACCTCGCTCTTGCCCTCCAGCAGCCGCACGGCATCGGCAACATCGCTGGCGTAGTCCGTTTCAGAGATCGCCTGCACACAGGGCGCGGAACAGCGCTTGATCTGATGTTGCAGGCAGGGCCGTGTGCGGTTGGCGAAGAAGCTATCGGAGCACGGCCGCAGATTGAACAGCTTTTGCAGCGAGTCCAGGGTCCGGCGCACCGACCCCGCGTTGGGGTATGGGCCGAAATAGCGATGCGGTTTCTTGCGGCTACCCCGGTGAAAACGTATCCGCGGGTACGGGTGATTACCGGTGATGACCAGATAGGGATAGCTCTTGTCGTCGCGCAGCACGATGTTGTAGCGCGGCCGGTGTTTCTTGATCAGGCTGCTTTCGAGCAGCAGCGCCTGGTTCTCGGTGTCGGTGACATTGATCGCGATGTCGTGGATCTGATCCACCATCGACTCGATGCGGGCCGAACCGGAGGCCCGCAGAAAATAGCTTGCCACGCGCTTCTTGAGGTTCTTCGCCTTGCCGACATAAAGCACCTCGCCGTCAGCACCCAGCATCTGATAAACGCCAGGGCGCGGAGTCAGGCCACTGACGAATCGTTTCGGATTGAACGAGGAATCACTCAACGCGGCATGTCGAACGGCGGTCGGCCGCGCAGTATACGAATCAGCTGGACGTGGTGGTGGCCTGAGCAGACAGATCGCGCGCCCGACGCATCACCTGCTCGAACATGACCGCGGTGAGCCGGCGCGTGTTCGTGTTGTAGCGACTGCAGTGGTAGGAATCGACCAGCCGCAGCCCACTGGGCAACGCATGCTCGGCGCCGTGACCAAACTTGTGGGCCGCCACCCGCAAGCCAAGCGCGCGGATCACCTGATCGTGCGCGATCTTGCCGAGCGCCAGCAGCACCCCGCCGCGGGGGACCGCATTCAGCTCTTCGATCAGATAAGGCCTGCACTGATTGATCTCGGCGCCCACCGGCTTGTTCTGCGGTGGCACACAGCGCACCGCATTGGTGATGCGGCAGCCGAGCAGTTCCAGGCCATCATCGGCCGACTCGGAGACCGGCGACGAGGCCAGCCCGAGGTCGTAAAGCGTCTGGTACAGCAGGATGCCGGCGTAGTCGCCGGTGAACGGCCGTCCGGTGGCGTTGGCGCCGTGCATACCCGGCGCCAGTCCAACAATGAGCAGCGGCGCTGATTCGGGGCCAAAACTCGGGACAGCCCGGCCGTAATAACCAGGGTGGTCAGCGCGGGATTGCGCGCGAAACTCCACCAGCCGCGGACAACGGGCGCAATCCGGGTGAAAGGATTCAGCCATGAGGAGGCGCCATGTCGCGCGATCGCAGGACGTCAGTCAGCAGCGGCGACGCTGTCCTCCAGCAAGCCGTAGCGCATGGCGAGGCGGGTCAGTTCCACGTCGTTATGCACGCCCAGCTTTTCGAACAGGCGGTAGCGATAGGTACTGACGGTCTTGGGGGACAGGCACAGGCGGTCGGAAATCGCCTGGGTGCTATGTCCCTGCGTCACCAGATTCATCACCTGCATTTCGCGGTGAGACAAGGCGTCGAAAGGCGATTCATTCTGCCCTTTGATCAAGGCCGCAGCGAGGTTGCCAGCGACCAGCGGCGCAATGTAATGCCCGCCCTGATGCACGCGCCGGATGGCCGTGACGACCTCTTCCGCCGCGGAATCCTTGCTGATGTAACCGGAGGCGCCCGCCGACAGCAGCCGGCTGGGATACGGCTCGTCCAGATGCATGGAGACGCCAATGATCTTGATATCCGGCGACCGCTGGATGATGCGCCGCGTGGCCTCCAGGCCACCGATGCCAGGCATGTTGATATCCATCAGCACCACCTGCGGCTGCAGGTCGCGAGCAAGGTTAATGGCTTCTTCGCCGGACGACGCCTCGGCGGCGACCTCGATATCACCCTGCTCGTCCAAAACACGTCGGATGCCCGCCCGGACCAGCCGGTGATCATCGACGATCATCACAGTAATCACTTCAATTGGTCTCTTGGTTCCCCACAGCAAGTCTAACGGAGATTGTCGCGAATGAATCTTCTTTACGGATACGCGACCGCCTCCGTCGTTCGATCAGATCAGATCACGGGTCGAAACAACGGGCCGTTCCGCCCAACGACGGCATCGGGCCATATCGGTGGTCAGCTGCGATGTCATATGGCCGCTGCGCGCCGAATCCGCGCTGGACCGGCTTCCGAAAACCGGCATCACCACCGCCAGTTCGCCTGTCACGAACGCCGGCCACGAAATCTGCGGCGGTGACAACAGCAGTACCATCAAGAACGATGCCAACCCGACCGCAGCCCGAACCGACCATGAAGCAGTTTCATGACAGCTTGTCATGCGCTACCCATGTGAGGATGCACGGCACGCGGTTTTTAGAGGCGTCAGGACCCGGCTAGGAAGTCACCCATTGTCGCGCCTTGTCGGTCTCCGCGACGGAGAACGCGCGGACGTCGATCTGCGGCACGAGCTTGTCGGCCATCGCGGTCACCTTACGCAGCCACGCCTGATCCACGACAACAGCTTCCTTGTCGAACCGGTTCCAGTTGTCCGCACCAAACTTCAGGTCTTCCAGGAAGGCATCCACGCTCATGCCCTCGAATTCCGCCACTTCGACGTAAACGCGAATTCGGTCATGGCGCTCCAGGCGCCGCTCAACCTCGCGTTTCACCTGGTCGAGGTCCGGTTTTTCGACCTTGCCCTGGATACGCATCCCGACGACGTTGTCGGCTTCGAATTGAATCACCTGCATCATGTTGATCTCCTTGGCTGATGCGCTCAGCACATGAGTTCGCTGCCCCGGTGATCGCTCCCTTGCACGATGGCCTCAAGCTGCCTTGGCGAGTCTGGCCTCACGCAGCGTCTTACCCCACCACAGCAGCGTATCGAGTGCCGAGATAATCGCCGTCCTGCAGGTCCTCGCCGAGGTTGCGGGGCCATGCGCAGCTCGATCATCACCTGCCGCAACTGCTCGACGCCGCGCGCACCATGAACGCTGCCATACGACACGCAGGTTGCCGGTTTGCGGACCCACTCGTCCACGGATGACCTCCTTGTGCGTTGAATTCAATTCGCACAGGTTGTGGCAATGCCTGGTGGCTAGAGTTCCGGGTTGGCGTGATCACGACCCCAGGTGATGCCGCACGGGATGGATCGATCACGGACCCGATTCAGTCACCCGGTCGGGATTCCAGCCACCGCTGGATGACGGAATTTGTCGGTTTCCGCGCACCTTCGGCCACCGCAGCGTCGTAGATTCGGGACTCGACCGGCTCCTCGGCAAAGTCGATCTCGCGAAATGCCTTGCGCATCACCACCAGGTCTTTCGCCGCCTGGACGGCATCCTTGCGCACGGCCATGTCCTGCGCCTTGAGCTGCATGCGCCCGCCAAAATAAAAGCCGATGATCACGCTCAGCAGTGCCCAGTAACCCGGCGGCATCAGTTCATAGGCCTGGGCGATGAGCAGAAAACGCTCGGGGTCCAGCGGCGCCAGCACGAAAAAGCTGATGATGACGATCGTCAGCAACGGTCGCGGCAGACGATTCAGTCCATCGACGAACGAATCCCATCGCGTGCGGTTTTGCCGGGCATGGAACTCCGCGGCGAACTGGCGCAACGAGGCCTTGTCGCGGTCGATATCCGCCAGCACCTCCTCGTGTCGGCGTTCGCCGCGATGTTCCTTGTTCTCCACGAAGACTTCGGCCACATCCTTGCCGCCCCTGAGCACGTCACCAATCGCATTCCACCAGGCCATTACGCCACCGCCTCTTCGAATTCGGCGGCCCGGTTCAGCCAACCCGCCAGAAACACTTGTTGGGACGGCCGCGCCGCGACGATCAGGTGATAGAAGTTCTTGCGTTCTTCGATCAAGGCTTCGAGGAACACATCGCCCATGATCGCCTGCGCCCACTCGGCAGCCTTGCGCGTGTTCGGCCCCATGGCGCCATCTTCGGACAATGGCGGCTGGTACCGCGCGTGGTTGCAGACCCGCTGCACGAACTTCACGGCCTGTCGCGGCCCGTGATTGACGGCGCAGTCGAAGACGAAAGGCTGGATTGGTGCGGGCAGTCGGTCGATTCGCGGCCCGAAGAAATAGTTGCGCTCGTAGATGTCTCGAGCCACATCCTCGCCCAGCGCTTCCACCTCGCCGCGCAGTGCAACCCGGCCGATATATGCCGTGAGCGTCTGTTGCGTGATCCCGAACTTGGTCGGCCCGCCCCGGTCGGCCGGGTGGTCCACAAACCCGCCTTCTCGGCGCAGGATGTCGTCGATCATTTCACTGACAGTTAGCACGATGCCCTCCTTGCCCGCGCGACGTGTCCGCTCACCCGCAGCACGGCGGGAATGCTCAACGTCCGCGTTGTGCCCTCTGATCATTACGCAACCGACACGAAAAACCGGACAGCCGTTGACCGGCTTTCTGGTGAGCCCGCTCGAACGAGCTCGCTCCTACTGCCCTCAGGGCAGCGTCGGCTTCACGGGTTCGACGTCATCAGGTGACCACCATTTCTCGGGTGGATGTTCCAAAGCCTGTTCGATCAATGCCCGCTCGTCCGCGATCACTGCTTCCAGACGCTGCCTCCATGCGGCGTAGTCCCCGCGGGATTTGAGCACATCGAATTCCGGATCAAGCAGTGCCGTGATGTTACTGAGCTCCAGGTCCACGAGCCGCTGCAACCAGACCATCGCCCGATCCGCCTCGCCCGATAACAACGCCCAGCGCGCATTCAACACCAGTCGCGATGGGTTGGTCACATCCTCCGGCCGCTCCCCGGCGTGTTTCCGGGTCAGTCGTTCACGTAGCTCCATGGCGCGTGAATCGCCCTGGGAGGACAGGACTCGATAAAGCGTCAACTCGAGGTCCGAGCTCGTAAGATCCCAGGTGATGAACTCGTCCAACTCTGCATGAAACGCAGACTCGTTCTCCAGAAACACGGCATAGGCCTGACTCGTGGCGCCAGCAAGCGCCAAACCGCTAAACCGGATGGTAGGCGGTTCGTCCGACGCCTCGATCAATTGTGTGGCCTGCGCACGCTCGCCCAGATACATCAGCTGCATGAACTCGCCGTAGCCTGGGTCGAGACGCCGGGCCAGATCGAACATGCCTAGCTCGGTGTACACCCAGGCCAGCGCCAACCGACTGGAGAAATGTGACTCGACCGCTTTGAGCACACGATGAGCCTCGACCAGCTTCCCGGCTGAAAACAGCGACCAGGCGTAACTCTGAATGGTGAATTCGGTCACTGTGCCGAGTTGAAACGCGTAACGCGACCATTCAAGGCTGCCTTGTTCGTCGCCCATATCGCTCGCCAGCCCGGAAAGATTTGCGGCCAGAACCTGCGATAGCGGATTGAGCGCATAGGCCTTGCGATAAGCCAACCGGGCCTGTTCGTACTGGCCATGATTGAACTGCAGAAATCCCAGCCCTCGGTATGCCTCCGCGTTGTTCGGGTTGGCTGCAATGGCTGCATTGAAGCCCTCCACGGCCTGTTTGAATGGCACGGGCTCGGGCACCTGCTCCGTCAGCCACCAGGCGTAGTACGAGAGCACCTCGCCGTTCTCCGGAGCCAGAGCCTGGGCTCGCTGCATGAAGAGACTGCTGCGCGGTAGCGAACTGGTTTCGGGCATGTTGGCGTAGTAGCGCGCCAGACTGTAGGCAAAGCCCAGGGTTGCATGGGCCACGGCGAACTCCGGGTCCAGGGTCACGGCCCGGAGCAGCTCGGTGATTCCCTGGTCAACGCCCTCGACTGTACGCAGCAACGACAGCTCCTTGCCTTTGAGATACGCGTCGTAGGCTTCGGTGGACTGGGTAGGTCGCGGGACCGAAATCACCGGCACATCAATCTGATGTTGCAACTCCGCCACGATCGCAGTCGCAATCTCGTCCTGGATCTCGAAAATATTCTCTGCCGACAAGGGGCGATCGTAGGTCTCGGACCATAGGTGCACATCGGTGCTGGCATCGATCAACTGGGCCGTGATCCGCAGTGTGGAGCCCGCCTTGCGGATGCTCCCCTCCAGCACCTTGTCAACGCCAAGAGCTTTGGCAATTTCGGAGACACTCACATCCTTGCCGGCAAACGAGAATGCCGACGTCCGCGACGCCACCCGCAGCCCATCGACCTTGGCGAGCACATTGAGCAACTCTTCGGCAATGCCCGACGCGAAATACCCCTGATCCGCACTCGGCGAGAAATCCTCGAACGGAAGCACCGCGATCGAATCCCCAGCGGCGCTACTCCCGCCCTGGGCCGCTGGGGTCTCGGCAACGACCGCATTCGGCGGTGCCTCGGCCCGAGGCAGAACTCGATCACCCAGCACCACCGCGCCCAGCAATAGCAGACTGACCACCAGGGCCACATCCAGCTTGCGGGCGGCGTATCCGGCCGTGCTGTCGCCCGCAGCGCCGACCTCCGTGCGCTGCACACCGTCCGGCGTCATTTCGAACGCCCAGGCCAGCAGCACCGCCACCGGGAATCCGATTAACAGCAGACTCACGACGACGCCGTCGAACCAGTCCGGCAAGCTCAACGACGATTCCAACGCGATTGCCACCTGCATCAACAGCCAGCCCACCACCGCGTAAACGCCTGCCACGCGAAACACATTTCGCCGGCGCAGCTCCTTCCAGAGGTTCATCCCCGCTCCCATGAGTACGGCAGACGCCGTGATTCAGTCATACGGTTCTAGCCACACGGGCTGCTCGGCGAGCACCCACGCCCGATCTGTCCGTCAGGCACCTGCGCTGTAATACGCCAGCATAGTATCGATCCAGATTCCGGGATCGCTGATCTGGCAGAAATGCCCCACTCCTGGCATCAGGCTGAGCTGCGCCGAGGTACACACATGCTGCTTGAGATAGTGAGCCATCTCCACGCGGGCGACCGCATCGGCCTCGCCCCAGCACAGATGAATCGGAATGGTCGTGGCCGCCAGCGCGGGCAACCAGCGCGCCGTTTCGAACCGGCGACGATCGAAGAGATAGCGAATCGTCAGATAGGACTTGCGATGGCCGTCCTGCAGGCAGTTGGCGGCCCACATGTGATCGATATCCACGTCCGAAAGCGTCTCTGCGCCATGGGCACTGCGAACCTGCTGCACGAAGGTTCTCTTGTTGACCAACCGGGTCAGCGACGGCCCCATTCGCGTGAGTAGCAGCCGCTGGGTCACCCGCAGGCTTGCCAGGCTCAGCACCATGCTGCCGTTGGTGAAGGTGACACTCTGGAAACCGGCGTCAAAGCCCGCAGGCAACAGGCCTTCCACCGACCGGGCAAGCAGTTCGGTCGACACACTGTCGCCCATGTCGTGGGCGATGAGATGCCCGCCGCGTACGCCAAGATGCGCCCACACCATCAACGCAACGTCCGCCTGCTCCATCAGCGAGTAGCCAAATCGTGTTGCGTCCGGCTTGTCGCTTAAGCCGTAGCCCACCAGATCGAGCACCACCAGCCGATCGAACCGCTGGTGCAGCCCCTCGATCACCTTGTGCCAGGAGAACGATGACTCCGGAAACCCATGGATCAGCAGCGCCGTGTTGTCGGGACTGGCATCCCGAGAACCGAATTCGCGATAAAACACACGATGACCACAGGGTGGAATCGTCAGCCAGTCGCCACTATCAGCCCAGCTTTTCAGCGTTGGATGCAGGGTATTCACGATGGTTGCTCGGGGTACGGGGCGTGTTCCGTGCCGGCGCCCGGCGTGATGAACAGCATGCGGGTGGGCTCCTGAACCTTCGCCGTGTGCCAACAACCGGCCGGGATGATGACCGTGTCGCCCGCCGCATCGAGTGTATGTGATTCGTCGCCATCGTGTTGCCGCAGGATCATCTCCGCGCGGCCGCTGAGCAACACGACGGTCTCGTCACCGGCCGGGTGCCGCTCCCAGCTATTCCAGTCGGAAGAAAACGCATACTCGGCGATCAGCGTGTGCCCCCGAAAGCCGTCGAATCGCTCATCCAGTTGCTGGTAAACCGAGGGGGATACCGCGACCGGCTCAACCCGCTGATCCGGTTTGATGACGGCGAAGGTATTCGCCAGATTGAACACGGCCTCGTCCATAGCGGCCTCGCTGCTGCACTGATCCGGCCGCGAGGATAACCCGGCGCTGCGACGAGGCGCGGTTCCCCCTCCCGCGAGGCGTCACATCTGATCGGGAATTTCGGCCTCGACCAGCTGCGCCAGCATCGTCAGGGATTCCTGCCAGCCCAGCACGCAGGCCTGGGCGGGAATCATGTCGGGAATGCCCGCCTGCGTGATGGACAGTTCCGTGCCCAGCGGCCCTTCGCTGAGCTCCACCGTGGTCGTCATCTCTCCCGCCAGACCGGGGTCATCGAATCGATCCGTGTTCACCAGCCGCTTACCCGGCTCCAGTTCCAGATACTCGCCACCGAACGAATGCGTGCTGCCGGTGCTGAAGTTGGTGAACGACATCTGATACCGGCCACCGACACGGGCATCCTGGCTGTGAACCTCGCCGGTGAACCCAAAGGGCGGCAGCCATTTCACCATGGCGGCCGGATCGATGAACGCCCGATAGATCCGGTCGGGGGTGGCGCGCAGTACGCGATGAAGGCGAATGGTTTGTGACATGACGTTGGCTCCTCGTTTGATGATGTGTCATCCGATCGTCGAACAACGCAGGTGGGATTCGACAGCCCCCGGTCAAATGCCGCCCGACGGCTCGCTGATCGGCACCGTCAACACCGAGACGGTTTATGCCCTGCGAAGTCCGCAACGGCCCTTGGCGGTTGCTATATTGGCAACCTCACGCCGCGCCCGCCGCGCCGATCCACCCCGATCCCAGCGTTCACGATGCCCACCTCCTTTCTCGTT